>JBHHXQ010000244.1:0-5777 GCA_046757105.1 Candidatus Krumholzibacteriia bacterium | reverse complement strand
GAGCTGCGCGTCACCCGTCCCGGGCGGCAGATCGACGACGAGGTAGTCCAGGTCACCCCAGGCGACGTTGCTCAGAAACTGGCTGACGATCTTGTGAACCATCGGGCCCCGCCAGATCACCGGCGCGTCCTTCCCGGCCAGGAACCCGATCGACATCATCTTCAGACCGTGCGCGATCACGGGCAGGATCTGGTTGCCCTGCTGGCCCGGCGGTGGCTCACGCGTCCCCATCATGATCGGGATGCTGGGCCCGTAGATGTCCGAGTCCAAGAGACCCGTGCGCGCACCCTCCTGCTGGAGCGCCAGCGCCAGGTTGACGGCGACCGTCGACTTGCCGACGCCGCCCTTGCCACTGGCCACGGCGACGAGGTTCTTGATCCCCCCGAGCGTGTCGCGCTGCGGTCCGGGTGTGACCCCGATCTTCAACGTGGTCTTGATCGCGACGTTCTGCACGCCGGGAAGCGCTCCGACGAGCTCGCGCGCCCTGTCCTCGATGTGCTGCTTCATCGAGACGGACGGCGTCCCGAACTCGATCGTGAACGACACGTCACCTCCCGACACCTGGACGTCCTTGACGGAACCAAGCGCGACGATGTCGCTGTGCAGATCCGGATGCTGGACCTGCGCCAGGACGCCGAGCACCTGTTCGGCGCGAACCGCGTCTGCCATTTCCTGTTCCTCCCTCGTTCGCCGGCGCTTGGGCGCGAAGACACGACTCAGGCGGTATGGTGCCGCCCGGTGACCAGAGCCGACACCAGGCTGGGCCGTCGCGGGTCCGGGCGCGGCCGACTGCACTCCGGGCAGCTGGAGAGCGGCTGCGGCGGCGTGCACGCGTCGCAGCACTCCAGGTAGGCGACACTCCGCTCCAGCTCGGCTTCGAGGCGCTGCAGGCGTCCGATCTGATCGCGCAGGCCGACCAGCCTGCCGGCCAGAACGTGCCGCACGTCTCGCAGACCCGCAGGGGCGTTCGGGGCCTCGTCGAGGTCGCGCAGCAGGCCGGCGATCCCAGACAGCGTGAAGCCGAGATCCTGCAGCTTCTCGATCCAGCGCACGCGCTCGACAGCGCCCAGGTCGAACAGGTGGAAGCCACCTCCGGAGCGGGAGTCCGGCCGCAGAAGGCCCATCTGCTGGTACAGGCGCAGCGCCCGCACGGTCTTGCCGGTGATGCGCGCCAGCTCGCCGACCTGGAGGCTCGAAGAATCCACCCAGGGCACCTCCAACAGTGGACGTCATGGACAACCATGACGTGCACGTCATGGTTGCATGGTACCACGTGCTCTGACGGAGTCAAGAATCCTCGGATCCCGGGCACCGCCATGACACGCGCGCACCGGGTGCTGTAGATTGCCAGGGTTACCCGTCACCGGATCGTCACCGGAATCCCGCGGACCCCGCAGGCGCAGGAGATCTCCCGCACGTCCGGGTGCCGACCGGTGCGAAACGGGCGCCGAGTGTAGCCACCGGCCAAGGAGGCGTTCGAGATGCGTGTCCGTCCCGCCGCCCGCGTCATGCTCCTCGTCCTGGGTGTCACCTTCCCGGGCGCCGCGCTTCGGGTTCAGCCTGCACCGGCACGCCAGGCCGGCGGCACCCGCGTGGATTTCGCCTCCGGGACCTGGGATGCGACCTTCTTCTTCCCGAACGGCACGTACGACCCGGCCATCCCGACGCCGGAGTCGATTCTCGGCTTCCCGGTGGGCCGGCAGCCGCTCCGCTCCGACGACATGCGCCGCTACTTCGAGGCGCTCGACGCGGCCTCGCCGCGCGCCACGATGATCCTCCACGGCCGCACGCACGAGGGACGCGAGCTGATCCACCTGGCGATCGGCAGCCAGACACGTGTCAGCCGTGAAGGACTGACCGCGGTCCGCGAGTCGATTGCGCGCTTCGCGGACCCGCGCACGGGCGGGGGCGACGAGGTGCCCGACGACATGCCGCTGGTCGCCTGGTTCGGGTACTCCATCCACGGCGACGAGCTGTCGGGCTGTGACGCCGCCGTCCAAGTGGCCTACCAGCTTGCCGCCGGCACCGACGCGCTCACCCGGCGCATCCGCGAGAACGTTCTGGTCTTCATCGATCCGCTTCAGAACCCCGACGGACGCGAGCGCTACCTCGCCCAGATGCGGGCCGCACGCGGTCGTGTCCCGAACCCGGACGACCAGAGCCTGCAGCACCGGGGCTTCTGGCCGTGGGGCCGCGCCAACCACTACCTCTTCGACCTGAACCGCGACTGGTTCTACCTGGTGCACCCGGAATCGCAGGGCCGCGTGTCAGCCATGAGATCCTGGAACCCGCAGCTGGTGATCGACGGGCACGAGATGGGCTGGAACGACACCTACCTGTTCTCGCCGCCGCGCGAGCCCTTCAACCCCAACCTGCCGCGTGCGATCCGTCACTGGTGGGACGTCTTCGCGGCCGACCAGGCGGCCGCATTCGATTCCGCCGGCTGGAGCCACTACACGCGCGAGTGGAACGAGGAGTTCTTCCCCGGCTACGGCAGCTCGTGGGCCATGTACCATGGGGCCATCGGCATCCTCTACGAGCAGGCGAGCACGGATGGCAGCGTCGTGCGGCAGAAGGACGGCACCTACCTGACCTACCGCGAAGCCGTCCTGCATCAGTTCCAGAGCACGCTCAGCATCCTCGGTACGGCGTCGCGCCACCGTCTGGAGATCCTGCGCGACTTCCGGCGGGGGCGCCGGGAAGCGATCGCCGCCGGTCGGCAGGGGCCGGTGCGCGCCTTCGTCTACGTCCCGGGGGCGAACCCGGAACGCGCGCTTCATCTCACGCGCACGCTCGCCATGCAGGGCATCGAGGTGCACCGGGCCCGGAAGGCCTTGACGCTGCGCGACGCACACGACGTCTGGGGCGGCTCGTGGAGACGCAAGCAGTTGCCGGCCGGCAGCTACGTGGTGCTTCTGGAGCAGCCGCTCTACCCGCTCATCCGCAACCTGATGGACTTCCACGTGGCCATGCCCGACAGCTTCCTGCGCGAGGAGCGCGATTACCTGGAACGCGACAAGGGATCCCGGCTGTACGAGGTGACGACCTGGTCGCTGCCGGTCTCGTACAATATCGAGACGTACTGGACCGCGCATGCACCGCGAGGCGATCTCGACCCCCTGGCGCTCGAGTCTGCCGCCGTCGAGCTTCCCGAGGTTCGTCCGTCCTACGGCTACCTGATCGATGGTGACGGGGACGCCGCGATGCACGCGGTGGCGCTCCTGCTCGAGCGCGGCATGAGCATCCGTGTCGCGCTCGAGCCGTTCCACGCGGCGGGGCGCAGCTTCCCGCGCGGCAGCGCCCTGTTGCGCGTGCAGGCCAACCCCGAGACGCTGCACGACGTCGTGCGCAGCGTCGCCCTCGAGACCGGCGCGGTGATCCATGCGACCGACAGTGGGCGCTCCGACGAGGGCCCGGATCTGGGGGGCAACCGCTTCCCCGTGCTCGAGCCTGCGCGCGTGGCTCTGCTCACGGGCTCGCCCGTCTCGTTCGTGTCTTACGGCTCACTCTGGCATCTTCTCGACCACGATCTGGGCGTCCGCGTCTCCTGCCTCGACGTCCAGAACCTGCGGGGCATGCACCTCGACAAGTACAACGTCCTGGTGATGCCGGACGTCTTCGGCGGCGCGGACGCCTACGAGCGCGCGCTCGGACCCGACGGGATCGAGACGTTGCAGACCTGGGTGAACGCGGGCGGCACGCTGGTCGCCGTCGGCGCCGGCGCGGCGTTTGCCGCCGACACGACGCGGTCGCTCTCGGAGGTGCGCCTGCGCAGGCAGGTCCTGCAGGAGTTCGCGCCGTCGATGGCACACCTGCCGCTCCCCGAGTCGCCGCGCATGGACGCGCTGGGCGACGAGCCGCGCGGTGCGCGGCCTGCGGCAATGCCGCTGCTCGGTCCCGGGGCCAGGAGATTCGTCCGACAGGTGCGACCGCGCGGAGTGCGCGACCTCCTCGAGAAGAAAGCGGTCACATCTGCCGAAACCGGTGCGGAAGCGGACGAGGAAGCGGATCCGAAGCACCTCGAGCGTGCCGACCGCCGCTTGCGGCGTTTCCGTCCCCAGGGCGCCTTGCTGCGTCTGGACGTGGACCAGGATCACTGGCTGACCGCGGGCCTGCCGGCTCGCCTGCCGGCTCTGGTCGGTCACGACCGTGCCTTCATCGCCCGGGCGCCGGTGCGTGTTGCGGCGCGCTTCGCACCGGCCGACAGCCTGCACGTCTCGGGGCTCCTGTGGCCAGAGGCCGCGGACCGGCTCGCCCGCACCGCCTACCTGACGCGCGAGCGCCGCGGCAAGGGCCAGGTGATCCTCTTTTCCGGAGACCCGACGTATCGCCGCGCCACGCGCGGCGTCGAGCGTTTGATCCTGAACGCGATCTTTCTCGGTCCCGGTCTGGGCGTTTCACGCCCGGCCCCTTGGTGAAGAAACCCGCGCCAGCCGATCCCGGGTGCGCTGTGAGGTGGGCCCCGGTGGCTGGGGTGCGAATCCGGGTCGGCGGTGCTTCGATCCGGCGTGCCCGGTGAGGCCATCCCGCGACCGGGGTGTGGCGGCCCCAGTCCTCGGCGTGGCGACGGACGCATAGAGCAGAACGCCCGGCTCATCGCGGGGCCGGGCGTTCTCGAGCCTGGGCCGTCCGGTCTCAGAAGGCGTAGCTCGCGGTGACCAGACCGAAGACCTGGCTGCTGTCTCCGAACAGGTCCGATCCGCTCGTGATCACTGCGGGATCGAGGAAGCCGTCGATCTGCAGTTCACCGAGCTCGATCCCCACACCGGCGGTCCAGCGGAAGTCGAGGCTGATGCTCTCCTCCTGGGTCACCTCGCCCCCGACCGGTTTGTTCTCCGTGTCGTTGAGGAACAGGCGCGAGCGCATGCCGGCACGTACCTGGAGCCAGCTCGATGCCTCGATCTCGGCCGCGATGTGCCAGCCCGGGACGACGAAGCGGTTCATCGTCACCTCGTCGCCGCTCGGCTGCTCGGTCTCCGAACGCATCCATTCGAAGGTGCCGTACATCGCCACCACGGTGCGGTCGTGCGGCCTGTACACGGGCCCCGCCCCCAGAGCGACCGCCAGCTGGTGCACGTTGGTCTCCTCGAACGTGCCACCCTCGGGCCGCGCCTCGAAGCCGCCATTGGCGAAGGAGAACACGCCGACCCAGCCGAAGCTCAGGTCCTCGCCCTCCCCGGAGGGCACGCTGCGCGCCCCGAAGGCGAACGAGGTGGGCTTGGCTTCGCGCACCATCGCGGAGTCCTGCGTCTCGGCCTGCGCGAAGCTGATCTCGGCGCTCAAGTCGATGTCGTTCAGCCCCAGGCCGAGAACGGCGTTCACGGTGGTGACGTCCTTCTGCGCGTCCGGATCCACGGGATCGTCCTCGTTGCGTCCCAACGACACACGCAGCCCGAGGGGCATGTCCCGGTAGCTCCAGCCAAGAACGAAGTCGAACCACTGCAGCGCCCCATCGTCGGGTCCGGTCTCGAAGAGCGGGCCGAAAGGGGTCGGGAACATGTTCGAACCCGCGTCGTCGACGTTGTCGATGTCGCCCTCGGTGAAGAAGGCGTTCGCGATGGCACCCAGGAAGTCGCTGCGGTGCGAGAAGGCGCCCAGGCTGATGCTCTCGTTGCCGATGATCATTCCCCCCGAGCCGACGCTCGAGCTCGATCCGAGATCGAAGGTGACCGTTCTCTGGTACTCGGCCACCTCGTGCGGGAAGAAAAAGATGTCGTCCCGGTCGGGAATCAGCAGGTTTCCGGCGAGCGACGAGCGCCGCGCCACCAGGCTGGGGG
>JBHHXQ010000243.1:0-5796 GCA_046757105.1 Candidatus Krumholzibacteriia bacterium | reverse complement strand
GAACCGGCGCATCGTGCCGCGCTCGAGGTCCAGGAACCACAGCTGATGCGAGCCGGCCATGGCGATGATCAGACCATCGAGTGCAGCGCTGCGCAGGCGGACCAGATCCCAAGGCGAGTTGAGGTCGACCGCGGGCGCCGGGCCCGGCGTCCCGAAGGGCCGGGCGCGGGCGCCGGTGCCGCCCACGGTGGTCACCGTGCGTCGTGCGAGGTCGACCCTGCGCACGAGGTGGTTCTGCCGCTCGGCCACGTAGAGGACGTCCCCGTCGACCGCCATGCCCTGCGGCCCATCGAACGCGGCCTCTTCGAACGTCCCGTCGGCGCGCCCGGGCGCGCCGCGTCCGACCGCGTCGACGAAGGTGCCGTCCAGATGCGTGATCAGGATGCGGTGGTGGTTCGTGTCGGCAATGATCAGGCGGTCCCGGTGCGGATCGGCCTCGACACCCCCCGGGAAGGAGAGGGTCGAGCCGCCTGCTTCGCCGCTCCGCACTCGCCCGAGAACGCGCTCCCGAGGCCGTTCGTCCAGGATCCCCTTCTGCCGCGCCGTGTCGAGCAGGCGCCAGATCGCATTCGCGATCGTCTCGCCGTGACCCGCACCCGAAACGCTCCCCACCAGGCAGCCTTCCGGGTCGATGAGGACGAGCGTCGGCCAAGCGCGCACGGCGTACCGGCGCCAGAGGCGGAAGTCGTGGTCGTTCACGACGGGGTGCTCGATGCCGTAGCGCTCGATGGCCCGGCGGATGCCGTCGGCTTCCTCTTCGCTCGCGTACTTGGCGCCGTGCACGCCGATCACCACGAGCTGGTGCGCAAACCGCGCCTCGAGCCGGCGCAGCTCCGGGACCACGTGCATGCAGTGGATGCGGCAGGAGGCCCAGAAGTCGAGCAAGACCACCTTGCCGCGCAACTCGGCGAGGCACAACGGCCGCTGCGTGTTCACCCACTCGAGCCCCACCGGAAACTCGGGCGCGTGGATGCGCTGTTCGGGCATGCGCGGATCTCCCGCACCGGATGTCGATCAGCCGCCCGCCGTCCCACGGACGCGCGTGCAGGCCGGGCACGGGCAGCGCTCGCGCAGATGGTCGTACGTGTAGATGCCGGTCGAGTGTCCGTCGCTCCAGGTGATCTGCACCGCGTAGTTGCCGACGAGCTCCATCCCGGTCGGCCTGATGTCTTCCGGAATCTGCTCGCGCGTGATGCGCCGCGCGCCGCTCATCTCCTCGACGCACATGGCGCACGAGCACGCGAAGCGCAGATCCGGGTTACGGTACAGGCTGACGTGCCCGTCGTCCCAGGTGATCTTGATCTCGCGGTCTCCCAGCTTCTCGATCTCGGTCGGCGTTGCCGACATGCGGACCTCCCGAACCGGGGCGCAGCGGCCGCCCGCCTGCATCCTACACCACCGGGGCCGAACCGGCGGCAGCCCCCGGCGCCGGATGCTGCGGGGTGGGCGGACAAGACGCCGCAACGCGTCGAACCCCCAGAAACTCGGTTGTCTCCAGGCACTCCCGCGGCCCCCGTCCTGCAGACCGCCACGCAGGGTCCCACCCGAGGTTCTCCGTGACCTGCCAGCGCCGCAGCCGGGAGACTCTCGGCGCCTGGCGGACACGGATGATCACGCCGGCCGCGACTGCACGGGGCGGCCGCGGATCGGGGCGGATCGCGCCCACCCGGCGGGCGTGAGGGCCGCGGCAAGTTGGCCGGCGCTTGGACCTCGAGTTGCATGCCCTGAGCCTCGGGTGCGCGCGCGCGCCTGGAATGGAGTCGCAGGAAGGGACGATGCATCCATCGCCACCCCAGGTGCTTCGAGCGCTGGTCCTCGACGGGCAGTATTGCCACGCGCTGGCCGCCGTGCGCAGCCTGGGGCGCGGCGACGCCGTCGTGGCGGTGGCCTCGCACAAGCCGCACGCCCAGAGCTTCGCCTCGCGCTGGTGCGCCGAGGAGCACCACTGCCCCGACCCGAACCGCGAGCGCGCCGCATACGTGCGGTGGCTGGTCGAAACGCTGCGCCGTGGCCGCTACGACGCCACGCTGTTCTTCGAAGAAGCCACGGCTGACATCCTCTCCGCCCACCACGGGACCGTGAGGGTCCACACGGGCTGCCCGCTGCCGGCGCGGGAGGTGTTCCTGACGGCCTCGCACAAGGATCGCGCCGCCCGGCTCGCCCGGCAGATCGGCGTGCCGGTGCCGCTCACGCACGAGCTCCCGACGCTCGAGGACGCAGAGCGGCTCGCCGGACGGATCGACTATCCGGCGGTCGTCAAGGGCGTCTCCAGCTCCGGAGGCCAGCAGGTGGCCGTGGCCCACGACGCGTCCCGGCTCGTCCATGAGATCCGCCGCATCACGGCCCTTCGCCGCGACAGCACGTTGCCGCTTCCGGTCGTGCAGGAGTTCGTTCCAGGACAGGGCTACGGGCTCACCGCGCTCATGCGGCGCGGGCAACCGCTGGCGACGTTCATGCACCGCCGGCTCGCCGAGCACGACGTGTCGAAGGGAGTGCAGCTCGCGCACGGCGCCAGCGGCGCCGAGAGCGTCGACGAGCCCGCTCTGCTCGAGGCGGGCCTGTCGCTCCTGCGGGCGCTCTGCTGGGACGGCATCGCGATGGTCGAGTTCAAGCGGCACGCGCGCGACGGCACCTTCTTCTTCATCGAGATCAACCCGCGCTTCGTGGGCAGCCTGGAGCTGGCGATCGCCGCCGGCGTCGATCTCCCGTGGCTCTACGCACGGTTGGCCGCGGGGCATCCAGTCGCCGGCCCGACGTGCTACCGGATCGGCCTCAAGTACCGCTGGCTCCTGTCGAAGAACGTCGCCGAAGCGTTCGAGCGGCCGCTCGGCTACGCGCTCGGTGTGCTCGCGTCGGTGCGGCCCGACACGCGCAGCGACATCTGCCTGCGCGACCCGCGGCCGCACCTCAACCAGCTGCGCAACGCCGCCTGGTGGATCCGCCAGCACTTCCGCCGCCGCCGATCGGCGGCCGCCGACGCGCCGGCGCCCGATGCAGCGCCGGGCGGCAAGCAGGCCGAAGAGCGCCGGGTGGATCTGACCGCCCCGTGCAGATAGCCCCGACCCAGCGACTGCAGCCGCGTGGACGAGCCGGCTGGCGGCGCCCCGCCGGGCGGCCGCGATCCGAGGCGTCTTGTGGGTCCACCGCCTGCGTGATAGGCTTGAGATTCCTCCGGGTCAGGAACAGAGAGGCGAACCGTGCATTCGCGAACCCGCGCTTTCGGTCACGCCGGCGCTGTTGCGTTCCTGCTCACCCTCCTCGGGATGTCCGCTGAGCAGCCTGTGGCCGCCGACAAGATCGCCATCGTGTACGAGGAGATCGGCGCCCAGGCCGGAGCCAGCAACACCTGGGACGGGTACGGCCCCGGCGCCGGGGTCGCGGCCGAGGATTTCGACAACGACGGCGACCCGGACCTCGTGCTGCTGAACGGCGTGGGTGCGTCGAGTCGCATGTTCGAGAACGTCGGCGACACTGAAGGAACCGGCTACCCGAGCTTCGTCGAGATCACGGAGATGGCCGGCCTGGTCGATCTCGGCAACACCAAGTCCGCCGTGTTCGCCGACTACGACAACGACGGCCTCGAGGACCTGTTCTTCTGCAACTACGACGAGACCGTCGACGACCGCCCCGAGTTTCCCGGATTCGTTTCCTGCATCTGCCTCTTCAAGGGCAACGGCGACGGCACGTTCACCGACGTCACCGCCCAGGCGGGTCTGCTGATCACGGGGATCGCGGCCTACGGCGTGTCGATCGCCGACGTCGACAACGACGGGTGGGTCGACCTCTTCCTGTCCAACCGCGGGGGCAGGGGCCAGATGCCCAATGGGGACTACAACCTCCTGTTCCGCAACCGGGGCGACGGAACCTTCGAAGACGTCTCGTCGTCCTCCGGGATCGCGGACGCCCGCAGCATGACGTTCCAGGGTGGCTTCTTCGACTACGACAGCGACGGCGACCAGGACCTCTACATCTGCAGCGACAAGGGCACCGGCAACCTTCTGTACCGCAACGACGGCAATTCGACCTTCACGAACGTCTCCGCGGAGTCCGGTGCCGACGTTCACATGGACGGCCTGTGCGTTGCGGTCGGCGACTACGACAACGACCTCGATCTCGACGTCTTCATCACCAACACCCCCATGCAGGGGTCCGGCAGGCACGCGGGTCACGCCCTGCTGCGGAACGACGGCAGCGGCACGTTCACCGAGGTGGCCGGGGCGGCCGGCGTCCTCGGCAGCGGGCGGGTCGGCTGGGGAGCGATCTGGCTGGATGCCGACAACGATGGGCATCTGGATCTGTACGTCGCCTCCTTCGGACCCGACAAGCGCAACCAACTGTTCCGCAACCTCGGCAACTCGACGTTTCAGGACATCGCCAGCGCGGCGGGGTGCGAGAACGCCTTCGATGGGTTCGGGCTGGCGCAGGCCGACTTCGATCGGGACGGCAAGCCCGACTTCGTCGTGGCGAACCAGCGCGCGGAGTCCGGGCTCTTCCTGCACACGGGAACGGCGTCTGGCTGGATCCGCTTCAGGCTGATCGGCATCGACAGCAACCGCGACGCGATCGGTGCGCGGTTGCGCCTGTACGCGCAAGGCAGCGTCCAGGTGCGCGAGGTCATCTGCGGGGACAGCTACTTGAGCCACTCCGAGAAGGAGATTGCTTTCGGCCTGGGCGGCCTCGCCCCGGACAGCGTGCAGATCTGGTGGCCTTCGGGACGGCACCAGACAATCGACGGCATCGAGCCGAACGCGCACTACCGGATCATCGAGGGCGCCGGAATCCAGACGCAGACCGCGCTCATGGCGCACCAGGCGGAGCAGGGCATCAACCGCGTCACGCTGAGTTGGGAAACGGTGCAGTGGCCTGCGGACGAGGGGTTCCGCGTCAAGCGCACCTATATCGGCGGCGGGGGTCCGGAGGTGGTCCAGCTGGCCGACATCCCGGATCAGGGCCGCTGGCACGAGTTCGCCGACGACGTCTCCGAGGTGGTCGCGGGGACGTACCGCTACAGCGTCTTCGTGACCGACGCCGGGGACGCCGAGTCCCTGCTCTTCGAATCGCAGGACCTCGACATCGTGCCGACTCCAGTCGAGCTCGAGGGCTTCGAGGCGGCCGTGACCGGTTCGGGTGTCGAGCTCTCGTGGAGGCTATCGCGCCCCGCGGTTCGGGAGCTGCGCGGCGTGCACGTGCAGCGGGCCACGGCTTCCCAGGGGCCCTACGAGGTCCGGACCTCGACCGCTCTGACGCCGGCCCCGGCGATGCGTTTCGTGGACCTGGACGTCGAGAACGGGGAGTACTGGTACCGCTTGATCCTCGACGGTCGCGACGGCAGCCAGTCGGTGACGAGCGCAATCGGCGTGCCGGTGCGTGGCGCAGCCGACCTGCGCACGGCTCTCCTCCCACCCGTGGAGCCGCTCGACGGTGGACCCGTGCGCCTGGGCTTCTCGGTCGGTCGATCGGGACCGGTCGAGCTGCGCGTCTTCGACGCCCGCGGCAGGCTCCTGCGCACCCTCGTCCGTGAGGCGCGTGTCGCGGGCGCCTACTGGCTGACCTGGAACCGCCGTGACGAAGCCGGACGCCGGGTGGGGCGCGGCCTGTACTTCCTGCACCTGCGCGCCGGCCGCACGAGCGACGCGCGCAAGCTGTTGCTGCTGCGGCGATAGCCCGCGGGAAGGCCGCGGGGCCGCGGCGCGCATTCGCACCCCGGCTTGGAATCGCCGTGGGCAGCTGCTATCTTGTCCCGAGTGGAGTTGTCGATTCTCTCGCTGCACTGGCGCGCACGGCAGCGTCCGGGCC
>JBHHXQ010000242.1:0-5805 GCA_046757105.1 Candidatus Krumholzibacteriia bacterium | reverse complement strand
GACGTGGATTCGCTTTTCGATACGCTCATCCTGCCCTCTCGGCGGCCTCATCGATGACGCGAGCCACGATCTCGGGAAGCGAGCGGGTGTCGACGGGTTTGGGCAGATGCAGAACACATCCCGCTTCGAAGCTGCGCTTCTCGTCGTCCTTCTTGACGTGCGCGGTCACCGCAATCACGGGAATGTGTGACGTCTTCGGATCCTTGCGCAGAACGCGCGTGGCCTCCAGGCCGTCCATCTCGGGCAGCTGCAGATCCATCAGGACGACGTCCGGTTGCTCGCGGCGCGCCAGCTCCACACCGGCGCGCGCGTCGGCTGCGGTGAGAACGTCGAAACCGCTGGCCTCCAGAACCGTGTGCAGGAGCTCCATGTTGAGCTCGTCGTCCTCGACGAGAAGAACGCGAAGCATGCGCTCCAGCTCCCAGGTCACGCTTGCTCCTCCCCGGAATGCGCCGACGCCAGCGCGGTCTCCTTGCCTCGAGGTTTCGAGCCCGGCGTATCGGCCTCCGCCTGGCTGCCCGCGTGCGGGTGGCTCGCCACGCGATCTCCCCACGGCCACAGGGCCCGCGCCATCATGCGCTCGTTGTCGAGCACCTCTTCGAAGCGCTGCTCCGCAGGCTCGTCGGCCGCGGCCGGGCCGGCATCCGCAGCGGCATCCCCCCGATCCTCGTCACCCGGCGCCCGGGCAACCGTCGTGTCCTCGTCGCCGAACTGCAGCGGCACGTAGAACATGAACCGGCTGCCCTCGCCCAGGCGGCTGGTGAACCAGATGTCGCCGCCCAGGAGGCGCACGATCTGCCGCGTCAGAGCGAGGCCGAGACCGGTTCCCTCCTGGCGCCTGGCGTAGGACGTGTCGATCTGCTGGAAGGCCACGAAGATCTTCTCGTAGTCCTCGGGTGCGATGCCCACGCCGGTGTCTTGCACCTCCACCAGGACGAGCTGACGATCGGGGATGGCTTCGCGGCGGCCCGCCTGCATGGCGCGGCTGATCGTCTCGTTGCGCAGCACCCTGCCTCCCAGGCAGCGGACCGTGATGTCGACCCGGCCGTCCGAGGGCGTGAACTTGATGGCGTTCGACAGCAGGTTGAACATGACCTGCCGGAAGAGCTTTGCGTCGGTCACCGGCGTCGAGGCGGGAACCTCCTCGCAGCGCACCTCGACCCCCTTCTTGGTGGCGAGGTTGCGCACCAGCGACTGGATCTCCTCGAGGCTCTGCTGCAGATCGAACGGCGTCGGCGCCACCTGCATCTTGCCGGCCTCGATCTTGGAGAGATCGAGGATGTCGTTGATGAGCGTGAGGAGGTGGCGGCCGCTCGTCAGGGTGTTGCTTGCGAAGCGCCGCTGCTTCTCGTTCAGACGACCGTACTTCTGATCCAGGAGCACCTCGGAGAAGCCGATGATGCCGTTCAGCGGCGTGCGTAGCTCGTGAGACATGACGGCCAGGAACTCCGACTTCATGCGGCTCACCTTGGCGATCTCCGCGTTCTTGAGCTGCAGCGCGCGGTTGGCCTCCTCGAGATCGTCGGCGTTCTGGCGCAGCGACTCGAGGTAGCTGTTGGCCAGCTCCCGCGAGCGCTGGATCTCGTCCGCCATCTGGTTCCAGGATCTCGCCAGACGCCCGAACTCGTCGCGCGAGCGCACCTGCAGACGCACGCTGAAGTCGCCGCGCGCGACGCGCCGGTTGCCCTCCATGAGCAGGCCGAGAGGCCGGGTCATGAAGTGGATGGCGGCGGCGGCCAGGAGGCTTCCCGCCAGCGCGATCGCCACGCCCAGGAGGGTCGCCAGCCGGCGCATCGCCGCGATCCTTTCCTCCGCGCCCTGTGTGGTCATGCCGACGCGCACGTTGCCGAGATGCTCCTCTCCGTCGACCTGCTGCCGGGAGGAGAGGATGTCCCCTTCGCGGGACGCCAGCACGGTGACCGGCGCGTAGACATCCAGATACTTGACGCCGCTCGCAGTGTGGAGCCACGTCGAGCGCGTCCCGTCGGTGTGCTCCTGCACGCCGCTCACGCCCCCCACCCGCAGGGAGTCCATGTCCACGCCCCCGACCCGCACGACGACGGCGCCCGCCGCATCCTGGAACTGCACGTACCTCACCTCGCCGTCCTTGAGGAGACCGTTCGCCAGACGCCGGAGCGACGTGGTGTTCTCGGTGACGAGCGGCAGCTGGCAGTTGTAGGCGAGGTTTTCGGTGAGCGCCACGGCGCGCCGCAGAAGCTCGTCGCGGATCGTGGCCTCCTGCTGGCGCGTCAGGAAGGTGGTGATGATCGTGGCGACCGCCAGGATCATGACGCCGGTCACCACCGCGAACTTGGCCTTGAGGTTCAAGGACGGCATGGGCGTTTCTTTCCTCTTGCCGTGCAATGCAGGAAAGGCCGGACGCACTCCAGGCACCCGCAAGACGTCCCGGCTCGTCCGGTGCGGCGTCCGTGGGTTCGACCCCGTCGTGGTTTCGTCCATTCGGTGCAACCCGCGTTCCACGAGCGGCCTGGCCGCCACGGAGCAGACCAGAAGTGCGCAAGATCCGCCCTGCCTCCCCAGCGTGCCCCAGTGTGTGGAAGCGGCGGTCCGGCCGGGATCGTGGATGCCCATCTCGGGCGGCTCCTCGGCTATGATTCGCAGAGCCCGGCCCCGGGTTCTCGGGCGGGCCGGCTCGGGAGAGGAGCCATGCTCGAGCAGATTCTCCAGGACAAGCGCGCGGAGGTCGCCCGGCTCGACGAGAAGCTCGTGCGCAACGTGCGACCCAGCACGCGCAGCCTGAGCTACTCCATCGGGACTGGACGCGAGAGCATGTCGCTCTTCGTGGAGCTCAAGCGGCGCGATCCCCACGAAGGCGACATCCGTCCGCACCTCGATCCGGTGGCGTTGGCGAATCAGCTGCAGGAGATCGGGGTCGCGGGGCTGGTCGTGACCACCGAGTCGCGCTACTGGGGCGGCAGCCGAAACGATCTCGTCGAGATCGACCGCCACGGAGTCCAGCTGCCGCTGATCCGCAATGATTTCATCGTCGAGGAGATGCAGCTCTACGAGTCACGGCGCGCCGGCGCCGATTCCGTGCTCTTGCGCCCCGGGCTCCTGGATGCACCGGCCCTGGCGAGCGCACTCCGGGTGGTGGCGTCCATGCACATGGTGGGCGTCGTCCTCGTCAGCAACGGCGACGAGCTCGACCGCGCGCTCGAAACCGACGCCCCGGTGATCGCCGTCTCCAACCGCGATTTCGAGACCGGAGTCATCGACCTGGAGAGGACGCTCGGGCTGGCGCCTCGGGTCCCCGCGTCGCGCTCGGTCCTGTCGTGTTTCGGCATCCGCAGCGCCGCCGACGTGCGCCGGCTCCGCGGCCAGGTGGATGCCGTTTGCCTCGGCTCGGCGCTGCTGCGCGCCGAGGATCCGGTCGCCTATCTCACACAGTTGGCGGATGCATGAACCTCGGTGGGATCTCCGTCATCATCACGACCTTCAACGAGGAGAAGAACATCGGCCGCTGCCTCGAGCCGCTGCGCGGGTTCGGCGACGTCGTTCTGGTGGACTCGCTCAGCACCGATCGCACGGTCGAGATCGCCGAGAGCCATGCGGTCCGCGTGCTCACGCACCCGTACGAGTCGGCCGCCAGGCAGAAGAACTGGGCATTGGAGAAGGTGCGCAACCCCTGGGTCCTCATCCTCGATGCGGACGAGGTGCTGACGCCGGAGCTCAAGGAAGAGATCGAGCGGCTCCCCGAGACCCCGCCCGCCCAGGGCTACTGGATCCGCAGGGAAAGCGAGTACCTGGGCCGGCACATCCGCCACTGTGGCTGGCAGCGGGACAAGGTGCTGCGCTTCTTCCGCCGCGACCGGGGAGCCTACGAGGACACCGAGGTGCACGAGGAGATCGCCTTGAGCGGGCAGGTGGCCATGCTCGAGGGCCGGCTGCTCCACTATCCGTACGCGAGCATCGAGCAGCACTTCCAGAAGATCAACTCCTACACGACACGTGGCGCCAGGGATTTCGTCGCCAAGGGTGGGCGCCTGGCGCTTCTCAGGATGCTGGTGCATCCCCCTTTCCGCTTCCTGCGCATGTACCTGCTGCATCGTGGATTCCTCGATGGGATCCAGGGTCTGGTCCTCTGCCTTCTCTCCTCGTACAGTGTGCTGCTGAAGTATGCGAAGGCCTGGGAGTGCTCTCTGCACCGGGAAGAACGCTGATCGAGCCGTGCGCTCCACACCGCGGCCGCGCCGGCCCACACTCCTGGATTCCAGCCCGCGCCGGCGGAAGCCGAGCATTCCTGAGGACGAGCGATGCGATCCGCAGACGACGTTCGCGTCCTGATGATCGATTCGGAGACCACCTGGCGAGGCGGCCAGAACCAGCTGGCCCTTCTCGTGCGCGGCCTGTCGGCTACCGGCCGGTCGCCCGGGCGATTCGACACGACGCTGGCGGCGCCGCCGGGGTCGAAGATGGCGGCAAAGGCGGCAGAGCTCGGCATCCGCTGCCTGCCGCTGCCGATTCGCAGCGGCATCGACCTCACGGCCGCGCGCCGCCTCGCGCAGTACCTGAAGCGGCAACGCTTCGACATCGTCCACTGCCACTCGTCGCACGCGCACAGCATCGCCTTCATGGCGGTCCGCGCCCTGCGCTTCGGCCGCAGGTCGACTCCGCTGCTGGTCGTCAGCCGCAGGGTCGACTTCCCGGTCGCCCGCAACGGCCTGAGCGCTCTCAAGTACCGCTACGGGGCCGACGTCTTCCTGGCCATCTCGAACGGCGTCCGCGACGCTCTCGTCCAGTGTGGCATCGAGCCGGAGCGCATCGAGATCGTGCCGAGCGGCATCGACCTGGAACGGCATGACAGGCTGCAGGACACCTCGTACCTCGAGCACGAGTTCGGGCTCGGCGCGGGTACGACGGTCATCGGCAACATCGCCGCGCTCGCGCCGCACAAGTCCCAGGTGGACTTCGTCCGGGCCGCGAAGATCGTGGACCAGGAGCTCGACGGCGTCCGCTTCCTGATCGTCGGCGAGGGCAAGCTGCGCGGCCAGCTCGAGTCGCTCATCCGCGAGCTCGACATGCAGGGAAAGATCCGCCTCACCGGCTTCCGAGACGACGCGCTCGAGATCCTCTCCAGGCTCGACTGCTTCGTCCTGTCGTCCCACCTCGAGGGCCTCTGCACGTCGATCATGGACGCCCAGGTGCTGGGCATCCCCGTGGTCGCCACGAACACCGGCGGCGTCCCCGACCTCGTCCGGGACGGCGAGACCGGCCTCCTCGTCCCACCCCGCGAACCCGAGCGCCTCGCCGGCGCCATCCTCCGCATACTCCGGGAACCGGGTCTGAAGGAGCGCTGCAGTCTCGCCGCTCGCGCACAGGCTCGTGCGTACGACTACCGTCACATGGTGCGCAGGACCATCGCCGCCTACCGGAGAATCCTCGGCCGCACCGGCACCACGGCGCCACCGGCACGGTGAGCGCTACGGTTCGGCCGCCGCCCGCACTGCCATCGTGGCGGGTCGGGGTTCGGTGACACCGAATTCGCTCGCATGGCTGCGCTGAGCTCCAACGGGTAACCTCTTGCCAAGTCGCATGTTGTGTGAGGAACGCGGATGCTGCGGCGGGACGGCGCTGCCGTCCCTTGACGCGGCAATCGGAGCAACTCTAGATTCCAGAATGGATTGAGCATCCCCGGAAAGGCCCGCATGAACCTGACAATCCGTTTCCTGGCCACTTTTCTCCCCATTCTGTATGGGCTGGCGGGCCTGGCGTACGTCCTGATCTTCTTCCGCGACGATCCGGTGGCACGCAAGCTGGCGCCGCGCGCTCTGGGCGCGACGGCCC
>JBHHXQ010000241.1:0-5863 GCA_046757105.1 Candidatus Krumholzibacteriia bacterium | reverse complement strand
GGCCTGTGTCTGGCCCTCGCCGCGCGCCAGGACGCCCCCGCGGGCGGTCCCGGCGCTCGTGCGAGGAATGGGCCGAGTGGATTGGAACAACGACTCGGTGGCGGAGCCGGGTTGCCGAGTCGCTCGAGTGCCTCCTGGACCTCGGTGTCGGCGCCATCTGCGTCCTGCGCAAACTGCAGGAATCCCCGAGCCTCGGACTCGTGGCCGGGGATGCCAGCCAGGAACAATCCCAGCTCGCGGTGCGCGAGGCCGTTCTCCGGCTCCAGTTTCAGGGCCTCCCGGAAAGCATGCTCCGCGTCCTCGGGACGCTCGAGCTGCACGAAGGCCTGGCCGAGGTTCAGATACGCCAGCGCCGACGGACCGTACTCGAGCGCCACTTCGAACTCCTGGACGGCTTCTTCGAACCGGTCCAGGTTGAGGTACGCGGCCCCCAGGTTCACACGCGCCAGGACGAAGGATGAGTCGATCTCCGCACCGCGCGCGAAGTGCACCGCAGCGCCCTCGAAGTCCTGGCGACGGACGGCGATGCTGCCGAGCAGCACGTGGGCTTCCTTGTACCGTGGATCGAGCGCCAGGGCTCGCCGGACGCTCGCCTCCGCGCGATCGAGCTGGCCGTTCTTCAAATGGTAGTAGGCCATGTTGTGGTGTGCTTCCTTGAGTCGCGGGTTGGCGAGCAGCGCGCGCTCGAAGTTGCGTCTCGCGACTTCGAGCTGCCCGCTGGCCATGAGAAGCTCGCCCTGGTTGACGAGCACCTCGGGTTCCGCGGCCGATGTTGAAACCACCACGGCGTAGTGCTTCGCCGCGCCCTCGAGATCTCCCAACTGCCGGAGGCAGCGCGCCAGACCGAGGTGGGCATCACGCGAGCGTGGCTGCACTGCGAGGGCGTGCTCGTACCAGCGCACCGCATCCCGAGGACTCCCCTGCTCCTCCTGCAGGCGACCCAGCTCGAAGAGCGCCACGAAGGAGCGCGGCTCGAGCCGCAGCGCGGTTTCGAAGGCGTCCCGTGCTGCCTCGAGATCTCCCTGCTGGAGGCGCAGCTCGCCGAGCATCAGGTGCGCGCGGGGGTTGCCCGGGTCGTCGCGCAGCGTCGCTTCGAAGAGCGCATCGTTGCTCTGCCAGGCCCGATTGCGGGCTGCACTACGCGCGGCTCCCAAGACGCAGAGCACGGCCACGACCGTCCCGAAAAGCACCGATGCGCGTGCGGTCGCCAGCCGCCTCGACGCGCTCCACAGCAGAGCTCCACAGACCAGGACGAAGCCGAGCGAGGGAAGGTAGACGTAGCGCTCGGCAACCCGAAAACGGAAGTCGATCGACGGGTTGAACTCGACGGCGTTCGAGAGCGGCGCCAGGCACACCAGCAGGATTCCGATGCCGAAGGCCAGCTCGGGCTGGACGCGGCGGGCGCGAAACGCCACGATCACCGCCGCCAGGAGGGCCAGCGTTCCCGCGATGAACCCTGGGTGCAGCGGTCGTGTGACCGTGCCCATGATCGGATATGCGTTGAGCGCAACTGGCCATGCGAGGATCCTCAGGTAGTAGAGGAACGCACGGGGAATCGTGAGAAGACGTTCCATGGCCGGCACGTGGACACGCTCCGCCCCCACGCCCCCCGAGCCGACCACCTCGGAGCGCACGACGAGGTACACGACGACCAGCGCTACGAAGGGCATGACGCGCACCAGCGCACCCTTCCAGTCATCCGACCAGAAGCCGCCCGTGCAGACGCGGCGGGGAGTGCGGCCGCGTGAAATGCCGAGCGCATCCGCGAGCGCCACGCAGATAGGCAGCGTGAGCGCCATTTCCTTGGACAGCAGAGAAGCACTCCCGAGCACCAGGGCCACGAGATACAGACGCGCGGATCGCCGCGAGTGCGACAGGACGAAGAGCCACAGCCCGAGGGTGTAGAAGGCCGTACACAGAAGATCCGCGCGCCCCGAGATCCACGCCACGGCCTCGACGTGGGCCGGATGCACCGCGAACAGAGCCGCCGCACCCCAGGCCACAGGCCGCCTGAGGCCGGCGCTCCGGGCCAGCGCTAGGAGCACCCCGGAGACCATGAAGTGGAGCAGGAGGTTGGTGACGTGGTACCCGAGCGGATCTTCCCCGTAGAGCCTGCGGCCGACGAGCACCGACAAGCTCGTGAGCGGCCGGTAGTAACCGCTTCTTGCACCGGTCTGGAGTTCCAGGAAATCGTGCCGGAACAGGCTCGACCAACCGCCTGTCCCGGCGACCGCGTCGACGTGCTGCAGGAGGTAGACGTCGTCGAAGACGAAGTCACCGGTCAGTGCGTTGCCAAAGGTGAGCAGGCAGACGGCGAGGAGGATCCCCACCGGCGCGGCCTGGCGGATGGAGATGCGGCCAGCGGGCGTGGGACTCCTGCGAACCCGGCGCGGGGAGCCCCTCGCTTTCGTCCGGCCTGCGTTCAGTTGCGCACTCCCCGTGTCATCCCGGACTCCACGCCCTCGCCGCGTCGAGCAGCCAACGTGCCGCCCGAGCCATGATCCTAACACGTGCTCGTGACCATCGCCGCTGCGGCTTCCCGGAGCGCGCGTCCGAGAAGCACGGCCGTGCCGCGCCGGAGAACCGGCAACCGGGAGACCAAGCGGATCGTGCCGCCCCGGTGAGCCAGAACGAGGCCGATGGGCGCATGCAGGCGGACGACGAGCGCCAGGATGGGTGCTTCTGCAGGACGGACCCGTGGCTCGACGTCTGCCTCCGTGCCGTTCACGCCGGCCACGTTCCCGCCCGGGCGGGCGGCTTCGGGCCGGCTATGGATCCATCCTCGACGTCGAAAGCGCGTAGAGAACGACGAGCTCCGCGGACGCGTGGCTTCGGGTGGCATCCTCGGACCTCTGTCCCATGTAACGCCCCTCGAAGCGCAGGACGACGGGCGTGTATGGGGTCCACTCCAGCCCAGCGCCGGCACTCCAGGTCGGATCGCTCTGGCGGCTTCCCAAACCGTCCGGTGCCGAAAGTGACAACGTCGCCGCCCCAACCGCACCGCGCACGAAGGGCGCCCAGCGCCCGGTCCCGAGCAGCCACCGCGCCCGCACGCCCACCCCGACGTCCACGAACGTGTACGACGCCTCACCAGGGCTGCCGCGCTGGCGCAGGAGGGCGTTCAGCGAGTCGGACTCCCCGAGCATCGCGATCCCCAGCTCGGCACCGATCTCGAGCCACGAGCGCAACTCGTAGCCGAGGTCGAAGCGCAGACGGAAGCGAGCACCGAAATCCTCTCCGGGTCGCTCGGGGTGCGGGATGTCGAGATCGAGGGCACCGGCGCCGAGCCCCATCAGCAGGAGGGTCCGCTCTCGTCCTGGCGTCTCGGCCGCCACGGATGCACTGGAACACCCGAGGACCGAGACCGCCAGCAGCGCGGCGGACACGACGAGGCTGCAGCGGGAGTGGAACGCGGCCGCCTCCATACGAGGGTGGCGCCGGCTCTAGCTGGCGCGTGGGTTCAGGAGCGGGATCTGCACCTCGGCCTCCCAATCGGGATCCTCGGGATGGCCGTCGACTCCGCGCATGTAGATGCGCCGGTGGAAACGCGCTCGGAAGCTGAGCTCCTTCTCGGTCGCCCATGCGAACAGCTGTTCGATGCTCTCCTCGAACTTCGACATGGGCCCCCTGTGGATCATGAACGCTACGTTCAGGTGCCGGATGTCCTTGACGACGTAGTCCATCTGGCTGGGGCCGGCGCCGTCGATGGGGATCCACAGTTCGATGGGGCGTGGGGTCTCGGGGGAGGTGTCCTCCTCGTCCTGGAGGAATGCTGCCCACGCGAGGCTCATGCGTCCCGACGAGTCGCGCTCCCCGGTGCGCAGACCACGCTTGCGGGCCCAGGCGTACATCTCTTCGAACCGGTTGGGGATCTCGTCCGGCTTGCCTTCGAACGATGACCAGACGGCCCGCATCGGCCGGGTACGCTTGATCCCGAGAGACATCGAGAAACCTCCAGAATGACGTGGGCCGCCCCGGGCGCCCGCCCCGGCGGCCAGAGCGGCCGGCATCCTACCACGCGGCGCTGCCGCGCTTCAACCGGCTCCAGGCTGCCGGGCTGCCGGGGCCGCCGGTGGATCCAGAGCCGCCGCCGGCGCCGGACCTGGCAGCCGGCACCGGGGGCCCCTCAGGAGGGAAGCGGTGGACCGGGACAGCCCCTCACGCGGTTCGCTCGTGGACGAGCTGGCCGGCCAAGAAGCTGGCATCCACCCGGGTGTCCGGGAGCGCCCCGGCGTCCAGGGGATCGTGGCTGAGAACCACCAGATCGGCCGCAAACCCCGGAGCGATGCGCCCCAGCCGGCTCTCGGCGTGCACGAGCTTCGCGGCTGCTGCCGTGTAGAGCTCGAGGGCCGTCGCAGCGTCGAGTCGCTGCGCCACGACCGGATGCGCCACGGCCGAGCGCAGGCCGAAGAGCGGTCCGATCGGCATGCAGTCGGACCCGAAGGCCAGGGGCACGCCGGCGTCCAGCATACTCCGGTATGCATTGCAGTGCGCCAGCCGCGTGCCCAGGCGCTGCTCGTTCATGGCGCCGGGCGGCGACCAGCGCCCGGCGAAGTTGGGCTGCACGCAGGCGTGTAGACCGGAGACCGCCAGCCTGTCCACCAGATCGGGTGGGGTCACCTCGACGTGCTCGAGCCGGTGCCGGACCGGGTTTCCCTCCGACGCCAGCGCCGGCACGGCGTCGAGGACGCGTTCGAGCGCCGCATCGCCGATGGCGTGGATCATGAGCTGCAGGCCCGCCCCGTGAGCGCGTCGCGCGATCGCCTCGAGCTCCTCGACCCCGTACAGCGGCGTCCCGCAGGAGTGCGGCGCGTCGGCGTACGGCTGGCGCAGATGCGCCGTGCGCGCTCCGAGAGACCCGTCGACGAAGATCTTCACACCGAGAACGCGCAGCCAAGCGTCGCCGAAGCCACGTTGCACGCCGCACGCGATCAGTGCGTCGAGGTGCTGCACCGGCAACGCACACGAGACGCGTAGCGCCATTGCCTCGGCCGCGCGCGCCAGCTGCAGGGCGCGCAGCATCTCCGGCGAGCTCACGTCGTGGACCGCCGTGATGCCATGCGCGTGGAGCGCCGCGATCACACGCGGGAGCGCCGCGGCCAGCTGCCTGGGGTCGGGACGCAGGCGATCGTTCAAGGCCCACAGATCCGACTCCGCGATGCGGCCGCTTCCCGCGTCCGTGTGCGGTCCTCCGGGCAAGGCTTCGAGCGCCTTGGAGTTGACCACGCCGACGTGCCCGCACACCCGCTTGACCAGCACCGGCCGACTGCTTTCCACGTGATCGATCTCGAGACGCGTCGGCAGACGCCGGTCCTTCCAGGAGGTCTCGTCGAAGCCGTCAGCGACGATCCACGCGTCATCGGGCCCACGGCCTCCCCCGCGCCAGCTCCCGAGCTTTTCGAGGACGGACTCCACGCTGCCGGAGGTCGACAGGTCCGGCCCGAGAAACGAGGTGGCGATCCAGGTGAGATGCACGTGTGCGTCACAGAAGGCCGGGATGAGCGTGCGGCCCCGCAGATCGAACCGGCGCACCGGCTCCGCGACCTGCAGCTGGCCGAAACCGACGCGCCGCACGACGCCATTCTCGACGAGGACCCAGTGCGCCTCGGGGCATGCCGGGTCCAGCGTGCGGACGCGACCGTTCTCGATCAGAATGCGGTCGCCCCTCCTGCTCATCGCGCCTCCTCGAAACGGGCCTCGTCCTCCGGAGCGCGTCCATTATATGCTTGGGTGGCCGGCGGGTGCCCGGACGGGGCTGCGTTGCCCGCAGGCGCCCGGCCCCGCCGGCCGGGAGGCGTCCGGCGGCCCGGACGCACACCCGACACACGGCGGGCCCATGCGCAAGCCGCTCCCCGGACACGAG
>JBHHXQ010000240.1:0-5875 GCA_046757105.1 Candidatus Krumholzibacteriia bacterium | reverse complement strand
AGCGCGTCCTGGCCCCGGCCACGGAGGGCGGGCTGCGCTTCGATCGCTCCAGCCTGTCGCTCGTCGTGGCGCGCGGCGACACCGACGTCACCGGAATCGGGTACGGCACACGCTCCGGGGACACCGAGGTGCGCATCGAGCTCAAGCGTGCCTTCCGGTTCCGCGTCCAGGCTACGTCGCACGAGCTGATCCGGGTGCGCATCTTCGATGCGGAGGTCGATCCGGTGGCGCTGGCAGCGGAGTCGCCGGCGCCGCTCATCCGCACCGTGCGCGCGGAGCAGCTGAACGGCGAGGCGGTGCTCTACCTCGAGCTCGAGCGCCGCGTGGACGGCTTCGACACCTACACCGAGGCGGGCGGGCGCACGATCGTCGTGACGCTGCAGCGGCCGCTCGAGCCGATGCCGCTTCCCGAATTCAAGCTGCCGCAAACCAGCGAGGCCGAGATCGACGAGCCCGAGCGCGAGCGCTGCAACATCCTGGTCCTGGACGCGGGGCACGGCGGCGCCGACAGCGGTGTTCGGGCGTTCGGCATGACGGAGAAGGGAGTCGCGCTGGAGCTGGCGCGCAGGATCAAGCCGGAGCTGGAGGACGAGCTCGGCATGCGGGTCGAGCTCCTGCGGCGCAGCGATCGCACGCTCACCGACGACCGGCGGGCCGAGCTCGCCAACAAGACGGGCGGCGACATTCTCATCAGCTTGCACTGCAACGGCTGGTTCGACGCCACGGCAAGCGGCTTCGAGGTGCTGTTCGTGGGGCCTCGGACGATGATCCAGTCCGACGAGATGATGATGGCAGCGGCCTCCGTGCAGCTGGACGACTTCCGGCCGTGGAACAGCGCGCAGTTGCCGTTCGCGGGCCGCAGTCAGGTGCTCGCGCAGCTGCTGCAGATCGAGATGGGGCGGCGCCTGGCGCAGCCGAACCGCGGCGCCAAGGAGGTGAACGTCGACTTCTTGAAGGGCGTCGCGATGCCCGCGGTGCAGGTCGAGGTCGGCTATCTCACCAATCCCCAGGAGGCCGCCGAGATCACCGATGCGGCGTTCGGCGGCGGCCTGGCCGAGGCGCTCGTGGCCGCCGTGCGGCGATACTGCGAGCAGTTCGAATCGGGCGAGTTCGACAGGGATCGCCTCGGCAGCCCGGGCGGCGCCGAACTCTTCGAACGCGGGGCGCAGCGATGACGGACTCCTCCACGAACGGCCCCGATGGGCAAGGGCTCGACAGCGACAAGCGCTGGCTCGGGGACGACCCCGGTGGGAACCGGTCCGGGGACGCCGGCGTGGGGGCGCACGGGTTCGGGGGCCGCAAGAAGTGGAGCGCGGGTGACGCTCTGGTCGAAGCTGCCTCGCGCCGCGGGCGCCTGCTGTTCTGGACGCTGCTCGTCGTTCTCGTGGGCGCGGCATGTTGGATCCTGTTCTGGCCGCATGCGGGGCTCGCGCCGGAGAGCGAGCCCGTGCCGATCGAGCGGCGCCCGGCCGCCGTGGGCGTGCGACCGGTGGTGCTGTACTTCGCCGACCGTGAGGCGCGTTCTCTGGTCACGGAGCGGCGTGACGTGCCGTTCGCGGAGACGCTGGAGGAGCGCGTCGAGGCGACGCTGCACGCGCTGCTGCAGGGACCCGACCAGCAGGGCGGCGTGCCGGTGCTGCCGCGCAACGCGCGGGTGACGCAGGCCTTCTACGACGACGAGACCGCGACGCTCTACCTCGACTTCAACGCTGCGCTCGTCACCCAGCATCCGGGTGGCAGCACGGCCGAGTACTACACGATCGGCGCGCTGGTGCGCACGGTCGCCGCCAACTTCCCGCAGGTGGTGAGCCTGCAGATCCTCGTGGACGGGCAGCCCATCGACAGCCTCGCGGGTCATTTCGACACTTCGAAGCCGATCGACATCGCATCCTGGCAATAGGGGAGACAGATGGGACGAGCCGATGGTCGCGCAAACGACGTGCTTCGACCGCTGGAGATCCACCGCAGCTACCTGCGCAATGCGGAGGGGTCGGCGCTGGTCAAGATGGGCAACACGCACGTCCTGTGCGCTGCGACGATCGAACCGTCCGTGCCGCCCCACCTGAAGGGAGCCGGCAGCGGCTGGGTGACGGCCGAGTACAGCATGCTGCCGCGCAGCACCGGCACGCGCGTGAACCGCGAATCGGTGCGCGGGCGCCTGCAGGGGCGCACGCAGGAGATCATGCGGATCATCGGGCGCAGCTTGCGCGCCGTCGTGGACATGAGAGCCATCGGCGAGCGCACGATCATCCTGGACTGCGACGTCATCGAGGCGGACGGCGGCACGCGCACTGCGTCGGTGAACGGGGCATGCGTGGCGCTACACGACGCGTTGTCGCAGCTCGAGCTGGAGGTGCATCCGATGCGCGAGCTGGTCGGCGCCGTGAGCGTCGGGATGCGCAACGGCGAGCCGCTCCTCGACCTCTGCTACGAGGAGGATGCGCGCGCCACCGTCGACATGAACGTGGTCATGGCCGAGTCGGGTCGATTCATCGAGGTGCAGGGCACGGCCGAGCGCGAGCCGTTCAGCGACGGCGACCTCGAGAGCATGCTGGCGTGCGCGCGCAAGGGTCTCGAGGAGATCTTCGCGGCGCAGCGCGCGGTGCTCGGGAGGTCGGCGTGAGCCAGCGACTCTGCATCGCCACACGCAACGCGCACAAGCTGCGCGAGATCACCGCCGTCCTGGGCGATCTGGATCTGGAGATCGTCGGCGGCTATCTGGTGGGGGAGCGGGGCGGCGCCGCCGATCGCCCCGGCTGTCCCGACGTCCGCGAGGACGGCGACACGCTCGAAGCGAACGCCGCGAAGAAGGCGCGCGTGGTGTGCGCCTACACCGGGCTGCCGACGCTCGCCGACGACTCGGGGCTCGAAGTGGACGCGCTGGACGGGGCTCCGGGTGTGCGCTCGGCGCGCTGGGCGGGCGACGGCTGCACGTACGCCGACAACAACGCCAAGCTGCTGCGCGAGCTCGGCGATCTCCCGGAAGCGCGCCGCACGGCGCGCTTCCGTTGCGTGATGGCGCTCGCCCTGCCGGACGCCGACGTCCAGATGTACGAGGGGAGGATCGAGGGCCGCATCCTGCGCGACAAGCGCGGCACGAGCGGCTTCGGGTACGACCCGGTCTTCTACGTCCCCGAGCTGGGCCGGACGCTGGCAGAGCTGCCGCTCGAGCAGAAGAATGCCATCAGCCACCGGGGCCGCGCCCTGGCGGCCGTGCGCGCGGCCCTGGAACGCCTCCAGAGCGCCTGATCCGGCCGGGATGGCCCGGAAGCATGGCCTCAAGACCCCCCAAGGGTGCTATGATTGCGGTCCGAGAACCCGGCTGGCGCGGACAGGGGGACGACATGCACTCTCGATCCCTGAAGGTCATCGGCCTCGGCCTGGGCTTGCTGGCGATGCCCGCTCCTTCGTTGGCCCTGCTGGGACCCGGTGACCAGGCACCCGACTTCACGCTCCAGGACGTCCACGGGGTCTCGCACAGGCTCAGCGACCATCGTGGCCAGGCCGTCCTTCTGGCGCTGATCGGGAACAGTTGACGCCGCTGCCAGAGGGCCGGTCCGGCCGTCCAGCAGATCTGGCTCGACTTCAGGGACGCTGAGTTCCAGGCGCTGGCGGTGGATTGCTTCTCCGGCAGCGTGTCCGCGACGCAGCGGTTCATCGACGCGACGGGCATCACCTTCCCGGTCCTGCGCCAGGGTGGGTACCTGCAGAGCTCGGCCTACTACGGCATTCCTTACGACAACTACATCGTCATCGATGCGGAGGGGATCATCCGGTACACCTCCGTCGGCGAGGTCTACACGCCCACCGTGGGGCGTTTCAACGAGGCGAACCTGCGGGCGGCCATCACGGACAACCTCCCCGTGGGAGTGGAGGGGCGCGGCTGGTCCGCAGTGAAGGCGCTGTACGCGGCGCCGGGGCCGCTCCCCGGGCCGGAACCTTGACCCCGGCCTCTCCCGGCGGCTAGCTTGAACCCGGCCGGGGTGTGGCGCAGTCCGGTAGCGCACCTGCTTTGGGAGCAGGGAGTCGTCGGTTCAAATCCGACCACCCCGACCATCGATCCGCGACGGCCCGGAGGCTCTCCGGGCCGTCGCGCCGTCGGAGGGCCTCTCCGGCCCATCCGTTCGGCGGTGTTCACCGCGAAGTCCACCGAGCAATCGATTGCTCCTCGGTGCATCGTTCTGATACACTACGATGTGCCTCCACAGCTCCTAGTGGTATCGGTGGGTGCGACTTCCGTCGCCGTGCGTCGGGCCTGTGCCGGACACCGGCGAGAGGCGACCAGCAGGGAACCGGTGCCACCGAGACCGGAGCGCTGAGACTTCTCTTCGACGCGCGGAGTTCGAACTCCGGGCAGCGACCTGCTCCCGATGCCAACGGGGGGGTATGGTTGAGCTTCGAGCCACGTTCGAGACGCATCGAAGACCTCGAGCGCAAGCTCGAAGCGCTCGCCTATGTCGCCTCGAGCCGTGACCTCGCCACGTCCCCGGCGGGTGATCCCGCGGTGCTCGGCGTCGTGCGCTCCGCGCTGCAGCAGCTGCATGCGGTCCGGGAGGACATGGAACGTGTCGCTGCAGAGCGCGACGTGGCGCGCACGGCGCTGGGGCAGGCCCGCGAGTGCGAGGCGAGATGGCGCTCGATCGTCGAGAACCCCTTCGACTACGTCCTCATCGTGGATCGCGATGCCACCCTCCAGTACGTGAACCGCACGCTGCCCGGGACCCGCAAGGAGGACCTGATCGGCAAGGCGACGGTCTTCGACTTCGTGGCCCCGGAGTTCCACGAGACCGTGCGAGGTGCGCTCGATCGGGTGTTCGAGACCGGGGAGTTCGTGCACTTCGAGGTGTACGCAAAGCCGCCGGTGGATGACTGGTTCCGGACGCTCGTCGGAGCAGTCAAGGAGAACGGCAACGTGGTCGCCGCATCGATGTTCTCGTGCAACATCGTGCGGCGCAAGCAGGTCGAGAAGGCTCTCGGTGAGAGCGAGGAGCGCTTTCGTCAGCTCACGGAACACATCGAGGACGTGTTCTACCTCATCGAGCCCGAGACGCGCCGGGTGCTGTACGTGAGCCCCGCGTACGAGAGGCTGTGGGGGCGGCCGCTGCAGACCGTCTACGACGACGCGCTCGCCTGGACGAAGGCGATCCATCCGGAGGATCGCGACCGTGTTCTCGCCGGCTTCGAGAGCTTGACGGACTCCAACTACAGTTTCGGCAGCGCTCGCGAGTACCGCATCGTGCGGCCCGACGGATCGCTCCGGTGGGTGCGGGGGCGCAACTTCGCGATCCGCGATGAGGATGGCAATCTGAGCCGCGTTGCCGGGATCGTCACCGACATCACCGAGCGCAAGGAGGCGCGGGCGAAGATCGCCGAGGCCGAGTCGAAGTATCGCCTGCTGGTCGAGAAGCTGCCGGTCATCAGCTACATCGCAGCGCTCGACGATGCGCGGACGACGATCTACATCAGCCCACAGATCGAGTGGAAGCTGGGCTTCACGCAGGCCGAGTGGACCGCGGATCCCGGCTTGTGGATGAAGCGGATCCATCCGGACGATCGCGCCCGAACGCTGGCCGCGATGCGGCGTTTCCGGGAAACGGGCGAGCCGCTGCGGACCGTGTACCGACTGATGTCGCGCGGCGGCGAGGCGCTGTGGTTCCGCGACGAGGCAGTCCTGGTGTCCGACGATTCCGGCAAGCCGACACGCGTCCAGGGCGTCATGCTGGACATCAGCGAGGCGGAGGAAGCGCGTGCCGAGCGTCAGCGTGCGCGGGCGCTTTCGGCGCAGCTGGTCGAGGTGCAGGAGGCGGAGCGGCGCAGCAGCGCGCGCGAGCTGCCCGACGAGAGCGGGGAGACGCGCACCGGCCGCAAGCGGCGG
>JBHHXQ010000239.1:0-5902 GCA_046757105.1 Candidatus Krumholzibacteriia bacterium | reverse complement strand
GAGGAACGAGTTCGCCTGGCGCCTGCGCTGGAGCGCCTGGATGCATGCGCTCCTCGAGCGTCCGGCGCTCTGCCGGCCAACCCTCGCGCTGCTCGGTGCCTGGCCCGCCGGGTTCCAGTACATCATGAGGCGGACGCGCGGGGCTCCCCTGGATCCGCCCGCGCGGACGAGGACCGAGCGTCGTTGACGGGAGGAGCTTCGTGTCACGAGGATTCGCGCGCCCTGCAAGAGGATGGCGGCTCCGGCTGCGGGCGGCAGCGATGCTCCTCTTCTTCGTGCTCGACACCCACGTTGCGTCCGCGGCGCAGCAGCGTTTCGTTCTGGTTGCGGACTCGAGCCGGGTCGAGTACTCGATCGCGCACACGATCGCCCGCGTGACCGGCGCGGCCGGGACCCCTTCCGGTGAACTCGGGGTGGCGCTCGACTCGCTGCCGCCGATCCGCGACGGCATCGTGCGCGTGGACCTGCGCGAGCTGCAGACCGGGATCCGCAGGCGCGACGAACACATCCGCTCCGCGGAGTACCTCGACGTCACGCATCACCCGATGAGCGAGTTCGTGCTCGGATCGCTCTTCACGAGCAGACGTGGTGGCGGTGCCGCGTCGGGGGAACCTCCGGCACGGGGCGCGATCGGGCGCGATCTGCGCCCGGGTGCGGGCGGCGAGGCGACACCTCCGGTTCGCTGGAGCGGTGTTGCGTTCGGAAGCCTGACGTTGCATGGCGTGACGCGCCAGATGCAGATCCCGGTCGTCGTCCGGTGGGACGTCTCGGGCGCCATGCGCATCCACGCCGAGTTCGAGATCGCGCTCGCAGACTTCGCCATCAAGCGCCCCCGGAAGCTGTTCTTCAGGACGGGCGAGACCGTCGACGTGCGTCTGGAGCTGCTCTTCCGTCCCCAGCAACCGGAGGCGCCGTGATCGCTTTCCTGATCCACTTGAGACTCCACTTCCAGCTCATCCTCTCCGGGATCTTCCTGTGGGCGTACCTGCTGGCCGGCGGCGTCCCCGACGCTCGTGGAGCCGTGGCCTTCATGGTCTTCCACGTGCTGCTCTATGGGGGCGCCACGGCTTTCAACGCCTACTACGACCAGGACGAAGGTCCGATCACCGGGTTGCGCAAGCCGCCGTCTGCCGGGCGTGTCTGCGTCGTGGGCGGATGGGTCTTCATGCTCTCGGGGGCGTTTCTCGCACTGCTGGTGAGCCGGACGTTCGCCGGCATCTACGCGATGATGCTGTTCCTGGGCGTGGGCTACTCGCACCCGCGCGTGCGGTTCAAGGACGGTCCGCTGAGCAGCCTGCTGGTCGTGGCTCTGGGACAGGGCGCCCTGGGGTTCCTGGGAGGGGCGGCGGCCGCCGTCCCGCGCGGACTGCCGGCGCCCACGCTGGAACTCGTCCCCGGCGGCGCAGCCGCGGTGCTGCTCACGACCGGGCTCTATCCGCTGACGCAGGTCTTCCAGATCGACGAAGACCGCCGCCGCGGGGACCGCACCTTCGCGGTGCACTTCGGCCCGCGCATCGTCTTCCGCACCGCCATCGTGTGCTTCGCGCTCGGCACCGCAGCGGCATTCCCTGCCGCGCGCTCTGCCTTCTCGGCGCTCGAAGCGATCGTTCTCGTCGCCGGTCTCGGCATCCTCGTCGCGCTTCTCGTGCTCTGGTCGCGCCGCTACGACCCGGCGGACATGCTCGGCAACCACGATCGCGTGCTGGTGCTGGGTCTGCTGACGTCGGGATCCTTCGTGGCGCTCATCGTCTGGCACCTGGTGCAGCGGTTGAACGGCGCGTGACGTTGGCGCCGCTGTCGATCTCCTGCAACCACGAATGGACGGCCGCGGTCACCTGCTCGAGGATCGCGTCGTCGCGATGCGCGCGAATGTGCCCACCGCCGACGTCGATCCGGCGGCGCGGCTCGCACGTGGACTCCCACACGGCCTCGACGGAGGATGGCGGCAGGTCGAGATCTTCCGGCGAGCTCACCACCAGCACCGGCGTGCCGCAGAGTTTCGGAAGGCTGTGTGTGACTTCGAAGCCCGCCGTGAGCAGGGCCCCCCAGGTGGCCAGCCGGTGCCGCACGGCGGCCGACCCGACGTACGGCCGCAGCCGGTGCTCGAGCAGCGTCTTGTGGTCGGCGAAGCCGAAGAGGACGGCGAGCCCCGCGGGTGGCTGCGCCGCCGCCACGGCGCATGAGAGGGGAACGCCCAGGCTCGCCCCGATGATGTAAACGCGGCTCGCGTCCACCTCGGGACGTGCGGCGACGTAGCGCACGAGGTCGCGCAGCGCGACGCCGGTGCGCTGCAGGTCGCGATGGATCCCGGGCGCGTGCACGAGAAACGCACCGAGACGCATCTTGCGCGGACCCGTGTACGCATAGTCCAGCGCCGCGACGGCGTAGGGCAGCTCGGGGGCGAGAAGCTGCACGGCGCGACGACCGGTGTCCAGTCCCCCGAGGATCACGAGCGCCGGGTACGGCCCGCTCCCGAGCTTCGGCACCCGCAGCGTCGCTCTCACCGGACCGACGTGATCCTCGATCACCAGGTCCCAGGTGTCCGACACATCGTCGCTCTCGTGTCCGAGAGGTTCGATCCGCACCGGCGCGGCTCGCTGCAAGCGCTCGACGAGGTCCAGGCGCGACGCGCGTCCGATCACCACTCCGGCGGCCATGCACAGGCACGCGAGTCCGGCGCACACGAGTGCGGCACCGGCCAGAACGATCCTTGCACCGAGGCCGCGACGCCGGAACATGGTCCCACCTCGAGGAAGCTGCGTCGTCCGAACACCGGCAAGGCATGCTTCGCGATGCACGCCTCTGCAAGCACCCGGATGCGCCGGTGACGAGAAACGGGGACCCCGGGCGGGCCCCCGTCTGTGGTCGGGGCGACTGGATTTGAACCAGCGACCACCTGCACCCCATGCAGGTGCGCTACCAGACTGCGCCACGCCCCGGATCGATCGCATCCGCGGTCCCAAGGACCGTGGACGCCAGGATCGTAGCAAGCGCTTCGCTCCCCCCGCAACCCCCGCAACGGGCCGGCGAGCCGCGGCCGGGCTCCGCACGGCGGCTGGTGTGGCTTGGTCTCCGGTCGCCTCGTACCGGGGCGCCCGCCGGAGCGGCTTCAGCTGCCGCCGCCGAGAGGGTACTAGACGTTGCGAGTGCCTGCGGCTGGGTTGGTCTCTATGGAACTCGGTGCGGGGTCTAGGTTCGTCAGCCCTCATTGGGCCGCAGGAGCGCGGTTGGCTTCGATGACCTTGGCCAGAATCGCACTGTCATGGCGAAAAGGTCCCGGTGCAAGGTCGGTGGTCCGGCCGTTCTGACGCACGTACTCGAGCTGTTGCCGGCCCTCGGTCGCTGGCTTGCCTGTGTAGGATTGGAGGCCGGGCCCGATAACCAGCAAGTCTGCCCGTGGCAGAACATGCCGTAGTGCCTCCATGATCGAGTATGGCGCTCTTCTAGCAGCTTCGGCGTACCCATGGAATCTGCTTTTCATCGATGGGTACAACGTGCGACTGTATGGATCACCGAAGACGCGATACTGGATACGATTCTCTGTCTGTTGTATCGATGACGCGTCGACGAGCTCGGAACTTCGCAGCAAGGCAATTGCGCTGTCCAGCTCGCCGAAGGCGAGGAACCGGCTGCCTCGCGCCTGGAGAGAATCGATTCTGGCAAAGAACTCGGACCTAACATCTGCGATGGAATCCCCTTTGGCGAGGCGCGACTTGATGAAGGGATTCTCCCCCCACAGTTTCAGAAGGGAGTAGTCTGTGAGCTTGCGTGTGGGTGTCGGCGGATTGCGAACATTGTCGTAAACGACGATGCCTCCGACTGAGAACGTGTTGCCGTCAAACACAACCTCCACGCTGTTGCCCTCGATGCGCTTGCCTTCGACCCAGAGTTCTCCATGAGGAAACGCCACGGTTTCCTTGAAGGGCTCGAGGTCCTCTGTGGAACTGTCGCAAGACGACGTTTCAAGAAACAGAACCGCAACTGCGATTCTACGAAACATCATTGTCGGCGTCCCTTCTCCGCCATCGCGAATGCGCATCACGGGTAGACCTGCTGCCAATCGCCCGAGGCGGTTCGAACGCATGCTCGTACCACACCACGAGTGAGCATTATGGCTACGACGTCACCTCGGTTGAGCCTAGTACCCTCCAAGCCGTGGGGAGAGAAGCGCCTCGAGCTCCGCTGCCAGGTCGCGTCCGCGGTTGGCGGCGTACCAGGTGCGCCGGCGCGCCTCGAGCCCGGCGTCCTCGGTGTGCGGCCGGGATTCCTCCTCGACATCCTGCAGCGCGCGCGGCCGTGGCCCCCAGCGCGCGAACTCGCGCCGATCGTCGCCGAAGAACACGAACAGCGGCAGCTCGCCTTCCGGGCCCGCGAAGACCTCCACCAGATCGGGGTTGTCGCGGGCCGGGAACACACGCATCCAGATGTTCTTCCCGAGGCTGAACAGACGCTCCGCCTGTGCGACATTCACGAGCGTGTCGACCCGCTCGAGGTCGCCGAGTACCAGCACACTGACCTTGCGGGGATACGAGACGAAGAAATCGCGCAGCTCCGCGGACACGTCGACCGCGGCGAAGGCGCCGTCCAGCTGCGCGCGCGCTCGGCCGGCCGCCTCGACCACTTCCAGGAAGGTCTCGCCGTGAAGCCAGCGCTGCTCTCCCAGCCCGCCGTACGGCGGCGGCGCCGGGGAGGGGCCGCCGCCCACGATCGGGATATGGATCTTCTTCATGCGGTCAGTCCAGGCGTTTCCGCAGCTCCTGCAGCTCGCGCCGCATCAGCCTCAGGAGCTGGTCCGCCTTGTCGGCCTCGGGCTCCGGCGTTGCGAGCCTGGCCGCCGGCTCTTCGTGGCGCGGGCGCTCCTTGAGCTGCAGGCGCGCGCCCTGGATCGTGAAGCCCTTCTGGTACAGCAGGTCGCGGATGGTCATCACCATCCGGATGTCCTTCTCCCGGTAGCTGCGGTTCCCCGCGCGGTTCTTCTTCGGCCGCAGCTCCTGGAATTCGGACTCCCAGTAGCGCAGCACGTGCGGCTTCACCCCGGTCATCTCGGCGACTTCACTGATCGAAAAGTACAGCTTGTTCGGGATGGTCATGAGCCTCCTCTCGATGCGCTCCACGACTCCGCCTTGGGAGCGCGGAGCATCAGGTCGCGAAGGGCCTGCTTGGGTTCCTTGCCTTCGAACAGGATCTCGAAGACCTGCATGGTGATCGGCATCTCGACGTCGTGACGTGCAGCGAGCTCGAGAACGGCGCGTGTGGTGCGCACGCCTTCGGCAACCTGGGTGATCTCCACCAAGGCCTCCTCGAGCGACTTGCCGCGCCCGAGGGCCTCGCCCAGGTTGCGGTTGCGGCTGTGCCGGCTGGTGGCGGTGGTGACCAGGTCGCCGAGCCCGGCCAGACCCGCGAACGTCTGCGGCTCGGCTCCCAGTGCGGCGCCGAGTCGTGCCATCTCGGCCAGGCCGCGCGTGAGGAGCGCGCCTCGGCTGTTGTCCCCGAACCCGAGCCCGTCGCTGATTCCGGCCGCGATGGCGATGACGTTCTTCACCGACACGGCGAGCTCCACGCCCACGAGGTCGGTGTTCGTGTACACCCGGAACGCCCCGGTGGTGAAGATCTTCTGCACCTGCTGCAGGATCCGCGGGTCGCTTCCAGCCGCCACGACGGTCGTCGGCATGCCGCGCGCGACCTCCTCGGCGTGGCTCGGGCCGACGAGCGACACGATGTGCCCCGGGGGTTGCGGAAGCTCCTCGCACAGAACTTCCGACATCCTCTTCGTGGTTCTCTCCTCGAGACCCTTGGCCGCGTTCACGGCGATCGATCCCGCGTCGAACCCGGACACGGAGCTCAGTCGGCGCGCCACCTCGCGCACCGCGATGTGCTCGCCGGCGCCCACGATCACGCGCCG
>JBHHXQ010000238.1:0-5915 GCA_046757105.1 Candidatus Krumholzibacteriia bacterium | reverse complement strand
TCGATCCGGCAGACCACGAGCGCATCTTCGACGACTTCTATCGGATCGACACCCGCCTGTCGAGCAACCGGTCCGGCGTGGGCCTCGGGCTCACGCTGGTGCGCCGCATCGCCCAGGCGCACGGCGGGCGCGTGACGGTGCAGAGCGCTCCGGGACGTGGCTCCACGTTCACGGTCTGGCTGCCGCTCGAGACCTCGGAGAGCTCCGGGCCGCTGGAGCCCGGCGGACGTCTGGCAACGGGGGCATGACATGGCGCACAAGGTTCTGGTCGTCGAGGACGATCTCTCCATCGTCGAGGGCTTGAGGGCCACCCTCGAGGCCGAGGGTTACGAGGTGGAGTGCGCGACCGACGGTCCGAGCGGCTTCGAGAAGGCCTGCCGCAGCAACGCCTCGCTTGTCGTGCTGGACATCATGCTGCCGGGAATGAGCGGGCTCGAGATCGCCAAGAAGCTGCGCGACGGCGGCCACCGGCTGCCGATCATCCTGCTGACCGCCAAGGCGCAGGAGGACGATCGCATTCTCGGACTCGAGCTGGGTGCCGACGATTACGTCACGAAACCGTTCAGCGTGCGCGAGCTCCTGGCGCGGGTGCGCTCGGTTCTCCGCCGCACGGTCGACCTGCGCGGAGAGCGTCCCAGGCACTACCGCTTCGGCAACGTGACGGTGGACTTCAAGCGCCAGGGCGTGAAGAAGGACGACCGCCCGCTCGAGTTGTCGGCACGCGAATTCCGCATCCTGTCGTACTTCATCGAGCACGCCGGCGAGATGCTCTCGCGCGAGCAGCTGCTCAACCGCATCTGGGGCTACGACGTCTTTCCGACCACGCGAACGGTCGACAATCACATTGCCCGGTTGCGCAAGAAGATCGAGGACGAGCCGGAGGCTCCACGCTTCATTCTGACCGTGCGCGGTGCGGGCTACGTTTTCGAGCCCGGAGGAGGTGACGCGATCCAGGAGGAGTCCTGAGGAACTCCGCGAAGCGACGCGCGCAAGTCGCTCGAAGGAGTGCCGGGACAGACCGAGGGAACACGGGGAAGCACGGGCAACGTGCATCCACGTGCACCGCGTCGGCGCTTGACCGTGGGCGTAAGCGTCTATTAGAATTCAACTTGCGATGGAGTGTCGCGGTCTCGAGCGGATGGAGCCAGCTGCCCGCGAAACACGCCCACATCGCGTAGCCCAGTATCGAGACACTCCGCACGTTTCCGACCCGCCGGCGGCCGAGCCCCGCGAGAGGCCAGCGGCCGCGTGTCGTCACCAGAGGCGCCATGCCGTATCAACGCCGAGCAGCACGTCGCGAGTCGCCGTCGATGAGGTCACGGTTACGCGTGCTGTACTTCAGCCGCGTGGACTTCCCGAACCGCAAGGCGAACTCCATCCAGACCATGAACACGTGCTACGAGCTCGCACGCGGGGGCGCCGAGGTCGTCCTGGTGGTGCTCCGGGTCGTGGCGTCACGGCGCCAGTGCTTCGAGTTCTATGCCCTCCCGGAGCATCCCCGACTGCGCTTCCTCTCCTTGTCGCTGCCGATCGAAAGCGAGTTCAACGATTGGCAGGGCAGCCATTTCCGCACCTACCTGGCGTCGTTCCTGCAGCGCTACCGCACACCGTCCACGGTGCTCTTCACGCGCGATCCGGCCGGGCTCGAGCTGCTGCGCGTCTTCAACGAGCTACGCCCCCACCCCTGCATGGCGACCGTCTTCGAGGTGCACAAGGTGAGCTTCATGGTGAAGGCCAGCCACCAGCTGGAGCGCGGTCGCTGTCTTGAAGATCCGCGCGTGCGCGCGAGGATCGACGAGCGGCGCGCCCTCGAGGCCGAGGTCTACGGTGCCGCCGACGGCCTGATCTGCACCTCGGAGAGCGCCCGGCGCCTGGTGGAGGAGAACTTCCGGATCGGCGCACCCGTGTGTGTGATCCCGAACGGAACGCGCGTTCCGGTGGACGCGGCCGGCAACCCGAACGTGGTCCGCGTGCTCGACGACACGCATCGCGACATCGACGTGCTGTACGTCGGGCAGCTCTATGCCTGGAAGGGCATCGACATCCTGCTGCGCGCCATGCGGCACCTGCCCGGGCGCCGGCTCACCGTGGTCGGCGGCAACGACCCGCAAGACCTCGAACGCGTGCGCGGCCTCGTCGCCGCGGAAGGGTTGCAGGATTGCGTCGAGCTCGCGGGCTACCGCTCGCCGCCCGAGGTGCGGGGCTACCTGGGGCGGGCTCGCGTCGGAGTCGTTCCGTCGCCGCTCCAGGGCTTCGCGGAGTCGACCTGGTTCACCTCTCCGCTCAAGCTCTTCGAGCTCATGCAGGCGGGCGTGCCCGTGGTGGCCACCGACCTGCCGTCCATCCGCGAGCTGCTGGTGGACGGCGACAGTGCGCTTCTGGCGCCACCCGACGATCCACAGGCCATGGCGCGACGCATCGCGCGCCTCCTCGAAGACCGTGGGCTCGCGGCTCGGCTCGTGCAGCGGGCCGCGGAGGGTGTCGTGGAGTACAGCTGGGAGAAGCGGGCGCGGAGGATCCTGGGTTTCTTGAACCGGTTGCACCCCGCCGTGCAGCAAACGGGAGCCTGAAGTCATGCGCGTGTTCCTGGCGCGGCACGGACAGACCGATTGGAACGCGGAACACCGGCTCCAGGGTCAGTCGGACACGCGGCTCACCGGCGTGGGGCGCTCCCAGGCCCTGGCGCTGGCGCAGCTGCTGGCGAACGAGCCGATCGACGCGATCTACGCCAGCACGCTGTCGCGCTCGCTCGAGACCGCTCGTCCCCTGGCCCGGGCCAAGGGGCTCGAGGTGCGGCCGCGCGCCGCGATGGTCGAGATGCGCTTCGGCATCCTGGAAGGGCACCGCGCCCTGGACACCGATCCGCAGATTCGCGCTCTGTGGGAGGCGCGCAAGCGCGACCCGTTGAACTTCCGCGCCCCGGGGGCCGAGACGTACGTCGCGGTCCAGAAGCGCATCGCGCCGTTCGCGCGCGAGCTCCGGCGGCTGCACGCCCAGGACACGGTGCTGGTCGTCGGGCACCGGGGGTCGAATCGCGTCCTGCTTGGCTTGCTGCTGGAATGGTCGCTCGAGCGGACGATCCGATTGAAACAGACGAACGACTGCGTGCTGGAGGTCCGGCCTGGAGGCGACCCCGAGCTCGTCCAGCACCGCTACACGCCCGTCGCTCAACCCGGAGGAAACCCGTGAAGCACGTGACACTCGAGATGCAGGGCGTGCGCCTCCAGATCCGCTCCGCGTACGAGGATCTGCTGCACTACGTCCGCCTGCACGTTCCGGATCACATCGTTCCCGGAGGCGATCCCCACATCCGGGTCAACGTGCGCTGGGCCGAAGGCGACTCGCCGGATCCGGAGTTCCTGGCGTTCCCCGGGCAGGAGCGGATGGACCGCGTCGGCAAGCGCCTGCTGGCCGGCCCGGACAGCCTCGTGTGGACGAACACGCTGCGCACCAAGAATCTGGCGTTGCGTTTCCAACTGGACGGCGAGCGGCTCAACATGGACGCCAGCTACTTCTACGCTCCGCGCAAGAAGAAGGTCGAGGAACAGCCGCACTACCGTTACAAGAAGTTCTTCGGTTTGATGAGCTGGTTCGTGTTCCACCCGCTGGCGTGGTACCTGGAGCACTTCCGCGGTCTCTACCTGCTGCACGCCTCGGGCATGGCCATGTCGGACCATGGCATCGTCATTGCCGGCGTCGGCGGCGTCGGCAAGACCACGACCGGCGTGTCGCTGCTCGCCAACGGCGCCCGCATGGTCTCCGAGAACCTCATCTTCCACGATCACGAGCGCATCTACTCGTGCTACGAGCCGATCCGGATCGACGACACGGGCGTCGAGCTGCTGGGCGACCGGCGCGACATCCTCAGGACCGCGGAGATCCCGGACGGCGCCAATCACAAGAACCTGTACCACGTCGACCGCCGTGCGATGGAAGATTCCGTCGCGGCGACCGCCCTGTTCGTGCCGCGTTTCACGCACCAGGGCTACGTGCGCCCCCTCGAGATCGACGACTGCATGGAGCGGCTCATCGCCTTCAACGAGCTCACCCGCGAGGTGAACGACTTCTACTGGTTCGCGGCCACGCTGAACGTGCTGTGGCCGACGCTCCACTCGCTGCGACGGCGCGAGGAGGCGCTGCGCGGTCTTCTCGAGCGCGTCGGGCGCTGGGAGATCGGCATCGACCGCACCAAGGGCGTCGAGCCGGTCGTGCAGGCGATTCTCGAACGCACCCTGGGCAGGGCCCGCCCGCGCACCATCTCCAGCTCCTGACGAGGTTGATGCCATGAATGACAACGCAGCCCAGCAGCCCCTGACGGTCGAGGAGGCGGTAACGCCAGCCCCGCCGGCCATCATCGAGCCGCGCGGTCGGATGCGGGTTCCCGTGAACATGTTCGTGAGTCCGAACATCATGCCGGGCGCGAACGCCATCGACGAGCTGCACGAGCTCGCCGCCACCGAAGGCCTCCGGCATCCGATCGCCGTCATGCCGGACGTGCACTACAAGGGGCGCAACCCGGCGCCCACCGGGGTCGTTCTGGCGATGCCGGACCGGCTGGTGCCGTTCGCGGTGGACAAGGGCATCAACTGCGGCATGCGCATGATCCGCACCTCGTTGCCCGCCAGCGCCTGCACGGATGCCATGCTGGATGCACTGTACGCCCAGATCCAGCGGCGGGTCCCCATCAAGGCCGCGCACCGGAACGTCCTGAAGAAGAAGGAGGCATGGCGCGCCCTCGTCGAAGGCGCACCCTGGGCTGCGGAGCGTTTCGAGCTGCACGACTCGGAGCTCGACTGCATCGAGAGGCGCGGCAGCATGTTCGACGGCATGGACGTCGATCCCGCCGAGGTCCTGCGCGCCCTCCCGAGCATCGCGCTCAAGAAGGCACGCCGCGGCTTCGGCAGCCTGGGCGCCGGCAACCACTTCCTGGAGGCCCAGGAGATCGTCGAGGTGCTGGATCCGCAGAAGGCGCGCCTGCTCGGCCTGGAGACCGGCAACGTCGTCTTCATGATGCACACCGGCTCCGGCGCGGTCGCCGGCCAGGTGATGCGCTACTACTCGACGCACGCCCGCCCGGAGAGCTGGGCCGAGCGGCTGCGGCTCGACTGGGCCAAGCTGCGCTTCCACGTCGGCTGCTCCGGGACTTCGCCGCGGGATCTGCCGATGATCTGGAAGTCTCTGTTCGCGCATCGCAGGTTCTTCACGATCCCGGCCGAATCGCATCACGGCCGCAACTTCATCCACGCGATCTACGCGGCCTCCAACTTCGGGTTCGTGAACCGCATGGCCATCACGGAGGCGCTGCGAGACTCCGTGCGCTCGACGTTCGGCGATCCGCGGATTGGGTCGTGTGGGACCGGTCGGAACGTGCGACTCTCTGGGTACGATGTTTGGCCGGGGCAGCGATGCCGTCATCCTGGACGCGATGAAAGATCGTCAGGATTGCCGGGTCTCGCTGATCGAAGGCTTCCTGGATTCGGAGGATCACGATGTCAGGAGACGTGCCATCGCCGCTTTTGCGGGTCTTGACAGGTCCGCTGCCCTTTTGGCGGCCGTCGCGTGGCTTGGGGATTCGCATCACGGCGTACGCGAAGTCGTTCGCACATTTCTTGTCGGTGAGGGTGAGGACGGTGTAGACGTGATCGCCCGGAATATGGATAAGCTGGAAGGTGTGGGCAAGACGACGGCGCTGAATGTTCTGGGTGAGGTCGGCGGCGAACGGGCGGAAGGAATCCTGGCGGGGATGATTTCGAGCTCCGTGTGGCAGCACAGACGGGCGGCCGCAGAGGGTCTTGCCAGAATCGGCAGCAAGGTGTCTTTTGAACTGGTTCAGGAACGACTGGTGGAAGAACCACACCGGCTGGTTCTGGAAGCCCTGGAGCGAGCGGGCAGGCGGATAGAAGAAAGACTCGAAT
>JBHHXQ010000237.1:0-5936 GCA_046757105.1 Candidatus Krumholzibacteriia bacterium | reverse complement strand
CGATTCCCAGGCCGCACGCGAAGATGCCGCGCAGATCCGAGCCGCCCATTCCCAGACCGCTCAACGCGACGCCTTCGAAGTCGGCAACACCCAAGCCCAGCCCGGCGACGGCGACCCCCCTCATGTCCTGGGCACCCATGCCGAGCCCGGCGATGAAGACGCCGGAAGCGTCCTGCGTCCCGGCGCCGAGACCGCACACCACGATGCCCTGCACGTTCTCGCAGCCCATCCCGAGCCCCGCGACGACGAGCCCGCGCACTTCCCCGGCGCCGATCCCCAGCCCGCTCACCGCGATGCCGTGGATGGACCCGACACCCATCCCGACCCCGGCGACCGCGATGCCGCGAATCTCGGACGCGCCCCACGCTTCGTCCCGGCCGTCAGAATCGTCGCCATCGCTCGGGGAGCCGAGCCCCACGCCGGCGAGCGTGATGCCGCGGAACCGGCGGACCTCGTGCCCGACGAGACCGAGCATCAGGCCTTCCGCCTCACGGGCGCCCGTTCCGTACAGCCCGACGAGGAGGCCACGCATCGTCGCCTCCCGGCTCTTGCGCGGCTTCCACAACGTCAGGTTGATGCCGGTCACCCATTCGACGTCCTCGTCGGTGAGGTTGACCCGCAACCCGTTCCAGCGCTTCGAGTTTCCGAAGCTGACACCGTACTCTCCCGGCGGCAGGTCGAGCGAGGCGGCCGCGCACGCGTCCGCGAAGAGCAGCAGGGCTGCCGGAACGCTGAGGATCCGCAGCGCAGTGCTCCGAGCCGTCGGCCTCGTTTCCATCGCCCCGGTCATCCGTCGGCGCTCCAGCGTCACCGTGTGGATCCACATCATGCCACACGAATCCCGTGTCATCGAGCCGTGTGGTCCTGCGGGTCCACGACGCGCACGCAGCGGCCTGCGTGGACTGGGATCGGGCGACCTCCGCGCGAACGACGGCGTCCCGGGCCGGAGTCCCGCCTGGGTCGGGCCCACCCGATTCACTTCGACGCGAAGAACCTCTCGAGCTGCGCGATGACGCCGTTCCAGCCGGTCTCGTGATCGGTGCGTGACTGCGTGTCCGGGAGGTTCTCGTGCACGAGAACCACTTCGGTGGCCGCGCCGCGTGCGAGAAACTCCACCGTGATCAGCATCTGGTGCGGGCTTTCTGCGTCTTCCCAGGTCCAGGTGTATACCAGCTTCTCGGGCACCCGAACCTCGCGGAAGACGCCGCCCACGACGTGGTCGACGTTCTTCTCGAGACTCTTCATCCCCAGCCGGTACTTGCCACCGGCGCGCAGGTCGATTTCGGCCACACCCGGAGCATAGCCGTCGCCCACGAACCACCATGGCTGCAGCGCCTCGGGGTCGGTCCAGGCGCGACACACCTCCTCGCGCGGGGCGTCGAACTTCCTGGTGATTCTCAGCCTTAGCTCGGCCTTGGATTCTGCTTGGGTCATCTCCTCTTCTCCTTCCTGGGGTGCTTCAAGTACCGGTCGAGAGCGTCGAAGCGTTGCTGCCAGAAGTGCCGATGGAGTTCGATCCACTCCGAAGCGCGGCGCATGGGCTTCGGCTGCAGGCGGCAGCGCCGGACGCGGCCGATCTTGCGGCTCTCGACGAGTCCCGCCCGCTCGAGGACGGACAGGTGCTTGGTAATGGCGGGCAGGGACACCCGGAACGGGTCCGCGAGCTCGCTCACCGACGCTTCCCCCTGCGCCAGCCGCGCCACGATGGCCCGCCGCGTCGGGTCCGCAAGCGCCGCAAACGTCCGATCCAGCTCGCCTGGCAAATAGTTAACCATGTGGTTAACCATAGGATCAGCGGCGGCATCTGTCAAGGCGCGCATGGGCGATTCCCGCCGGCGGGCTGCCGCCCGGGCCGCCTGCGCCCGCCGTCCCGCCTGCCGGCGCCGCCGTCCGGGCGTCGGCCGCCGGGATGCGCCGGGATCCTGCTGGGATCCTCGGGATCCTCGCCCTTGCGCGCGACGTCCATTTCGGCTTAGTATCGGGTCGCCCTCTCCGGCTGCCGCAGCCGCGTCCACCGCCCGGCGGTCGGCCGCTTGAGCCTGTCCTTCGTGCATCTGAACGCGCACTCGAACTTCTCGCTGCTGTCGGGAACGCGCAGCGTGCACGAGCTGGTGGGCGCGGCACGGCTCATGGGCATGTCGGCGCTGGCGCTCACGGATACGAACGGGCTCTACGCGGCGGTGGAGTTCCAGCGCGCCTGCCGGGCCTCGGACGTGCACCCGGTGTTCGGCGCCGAGCTGCGGCACGATGGCAAGCGCGCGGTGCTCCTGGCGCGCGACGCCGAGGGCTACGCGGAGATCTGCCGGCTCGTCACGCAGCGCCACCTGGACGAGGAGTTCCGTCTGAGCGCGGCGCTCGCGTCTACGGGCGACCACGTCTTCGTCCTCTGTGGGGATCCGGCCCTGCTGGCGGGGCTGCGGGGGCGCGGAAACGTCTACGTGGAGCTCACGTGCCACCACGACGTGCAGTCCCGGCGCCGCAAGTATCAGATGCTGGACATTGCCGAGCGCCTGCGGCTACCGCTCGTTGCGACGAACAACGTGCACTTCCTGCGCCGCGACGAGCATCGCATCCACCGCGTGCTGTGCGCCATCCGCACGAACACCACCGTCGGCACCGTGCCACCGGGCGAGGTCGAGCACGAGGAGTGCTTCATGCGTTCGCCCGGCGAGATGGCGGCGCTCTTCGACGACGTTCCGCAGGCGCTGTCGAACAGCGTGCACATCGCCTGGAGCTGCCACTACGAGATCGCGCTCGGGCGCCCGCGCCCGCCGCGCTTCGAGCTGCCCGACGATGCGTCGCGGCGCGTCACGCCCCACCGCATGATGTGGCGGCGCCACGTTGCCGAACGCCTGACCGCCGCCCACCGCACGCCCGACGGCGAGACGCCGCGCGTCCTGCCGCGCCCCGCCGACGGCCGTCCCATCGACGGCCTCCCCGAGTGGCCCCGCCACCCCCGCGGCCTCTACCGCGCCACCCGAGCGGCGCGTCCACGGACGCAGGTCGATCCCGGGACTGCGACGCACGCCAGCGGACAGAGGGTCGCGGAGCCCGCAGCAGCGCTCGAACCGTTCCCGGACGTGCTCCGGCCCGCTCCGCGACCCCCACCTCCGCAGCCCCCGGCCGGCGAGCGCGCCCGGGCCTTCGAGTTCCTGCGCCGGCTGTGCGACGAGGGGCTGCGGGAGCGGCTGCCGGAGGTCGGCGAAGACGCCGGCGACGCGCTCGAGCGCGAGCACGACGTCATCCACCGGCTCGATCTCACCGCGTACTTCCTCGTGTGCTGGGATCTGGTGCGCTTCGCGCGCGCACACGGCATGCCGTGCCTGGGGCGCGGCTCGGCAGCGAACAGCCTGGTGAGCTACTGCCTGTACATCACGCACGTGAACCCGCTCGAGCACAACCTCTTCTTCGAGCGCTTCCTCAATCTCGAGCGCGAGAGCTACCCGGACTTCGACATCGACTTCGGCACCGACGATCGCGAGGTGGTGCTCGACTACATCTTCGAGCGCTACGGCCGCGAGAACGTCGCCATGATCTGCACCTACGTCACGATGCACGCGCGCTCGGCCGTGCGCGAGGTCGCGAAGGCGCTGGGCATTCCGTCGGGCGAGTTCGAGGACGTGGTCAAGCGCCTGCCGCACTTCGCGTCGGCACGGGGCGTGCGTGAGCGCGTCGCGCGCGATCCGGCACGGCGCGACCTGCCGCTCGACCGCGAGCCGTTCCGCAGCATCCTCGAGATCGCCGAGCGCATCGCCGAGTTCCCGAGGCATCTGGCGACGCATCCGTGCGGTCTCGTCATCGCGCCCGAGCCCATCCTGGGCATCGTGCCGCTGCAGCGCGGTGACAAAGGGCTCGAGATCACGCAGTGGAACATGGACGGCATGGAGGATGCCGGTCTCATCAAGATCGACATCCTGGGCCAGAAGGGTCTCGAGGTGATCAGCGACACCATCCGGCAGGTGGAGAGCAACGATGGCCTGCGCATCGACCCGGAGCGCGTCGATGCGCTGCACGACGAGCGCGGGCGCGACATCCTGCGCACCGGGCGCACGGTGGGATGCTTCTACATCGAGAGCCCGATCATGTTGCAGCTCATGGAGCAGGCCGGCTGCGACGACTTCGAGGTGCTGACGGCGCTTTCGTCGATCATCCGCCCCGGCGTGTCGAACTACGGTGGCAAGCGCCAGTACCTCGAGTGCCATCTGGGGCTCCGGAAGCCGGAGGTGCTGCACCCGCTTCTCGAGCCGGTGCTGCGCGACACGTACGGCTGCCTCATCTATCAGGAGCAGGTGATCCAGGTGGCGCAGACCATCGCCGGGATGACGCTCGCAGAGGCCGACGGCCTGCGCAAGTGCATGTCGAAGAAACGCAACTGGCAGCGCATGGAGACGTACCGCGAGCGCTTCATGTCGGGCGCGCGCCGCAACGGCGTGCCGGACGACGTCGCCGGCGAGATCTTCCGGCAGATCCAGAGCTTCGCCGGCTACGCCTTCTGCAAGGCGCACTCGGCGTCGTTCGCCCTCGAGTCGTTCGAGAGCGCCTACTGGAAGGCGCGCTACCCGGCCGAGTTCATGGCCGCCGTGCTCACGAACCAGGGCGGTTACTACACGCCGATGGAGTACGCCGAGGAAGCGCGCCGGTTCGGCCTGCGGCTCCTGCCGCCGTGCGTGAACACGAGCCGCAAGGAGTTCTGGGGCCGGGGCCGCGAGGTGCGCGTCGGCCTCATGCAGGTGAAGGGGCTGTCGGACGAGTCGATCGACGCCATTCTCGACGCGCGCCGCCCGGGCGGCGCGTTCCGCGACCTCGGCGACTTCCTGCGCCGCGTCCCGGTCACACATCCCGAGGCGCGGTCCCTCGTCCGCTGCGGCGCCATGGACGCATTCTCCGGCACCCGCCCCCGCCTCCTCTGGGAGCTCGAACTCCGCGCCAGCGCCGTGGCTGCGGCCACGACGTCGGCTCGCCCCAGTGCATCTGCCCCCGCACCCGCGCCGGCCCCGAGCACGGCGTCGCCCGCGGCGCGCACCTTCCTCGCACCCGGGGTGGACACGGAACGCGTGCAGAAGCTTGTCGCTGGAATCCCCGAGCTTCGCGAGTACGACGCCCAGGCGCGCTTGCGCGCCGAGCTGGAGGTGCTCGAGATGACCCTCGAGACGCATCCGTTCGCCCTCTTCGGGGAGGTCCTCGACTGGGTGCGGGCGCGGCGCCCGGTGGTTCCCAGCATCGCCCTGCGCCAGCATGAGGGCGAGGAGGTGTACCTGCTCGGCTGGAAGGTGACGTCGAAGCGCACGACCACCGTCAACGACGAGTCCATGTGCTTCGTCACCTTCAGCGATCCCCAGGGGCGCTTCGAGGCGAGCTTCTTCCCCGAAGTCTACGAGCGCTGCGCGCGCGAGCTCATCCGCGGGTTCGGTCCGTATGTGATCAAGGGACGCGTCGAGGTGAGCTTCGGCGTCGCCGAGGTGGTTGCGTCGAACATCAAGTTGCTCTCCCCCCGCAGGCCCCACGATCGCGTCGCGAGGCACGGTGGCTGAAACGCGGCCTGGATCTCACAGGAAGATGCACGCCCAGGCACTTTGCGACACTCGTCTGCCGGCATCTCCTTGGGGGTGGCGACGACATCCGTACCATCCAGGAGCTCCGAGATCACACCAACGTCGGCACCACCGAGTTCGACACGCACGTGACGCATCAGCAACCCGTGCTAGACTACCTTCCAATGACGGCGATGACCCTGACGAGACCCGGGTCATTGGCACCATTCTGGTTCTGGAGGTCGAGGATGAAGCGATTGATTTCGCAGGCGCCGGTCTTCTTCCTTTTGACATCGGCCACGGGTCTGACCCAGGAGTCCTCTCCATACGCAGGTCAGGACAAACGCAGCATCAAGGCGCTCTCTGGTGACGAGATCGTGGGGTACCTGGAAGGCCACGGCATGG
>JBHHXQ010000236.1:0-5976 GCA_046757105.1 Candidatus Krumholzibacteriia bacterium | reverse complement strand
GGCCGCGTCGCGCGCACCCATGCCGCCTGCAGCGTGGCCGCCCCCGGTCACCTCGCCGGCGGCCATGTCGCCTAGCGGCCCGCCGGAGCGCGCGTGCCGGACCTGGGATTGGCGCTCCTGGCGTCTCCCCTGGCCGCGACCTTGCGCGACGGCTCCGGTTTGGCGCTCGCGCTCCCATTGGAGGAGGCCGGCGCCGCGCTGGAAACCTGCGCGGCATCGGAACCCGGTGTCGCGCCGGCACCCCCCGCCGCACCGTCGGCCTGGGCCTCGCCGTTGCCGACGGGGTGGGTGTTCGTCGGCAGGTCGAAGTGCGCGTGGATCTTCGCGTCGATCTCCTGCAGGAGCTTCGGGTTCCCGCGCAGGAACTGCTTGGCTCGCTCGCGTCCCTGCCCGAGCCGCTCCTCGCCGTACGACAGCCAGGTGCCACTCTTGTCGATGATCCCCGTCGCACAACCGAGGTCGATGACGTCGCCGAGATAGCTGATGCCTTCCCCGTAGATGATGTCGAACTCCGCGATGCGGAACGGAGGAGCGACCTTGTTCTTGACGACCTTCACCTTGGTGCGGTTGCCGACGATGTTGTCGCCATCCTTCAGGTTGGCGATGCGGCGGATGTCCAGCCGCACGGAGCAGTAGAACTTGAGCGCGTTGCCGCCGGTGGTCGTTTCCGGGTTACCGAACATGACACCGATCTTCATGCGGATCTGGTTGATGAAGATGATGCAGGTGTTGGTCTTGCTGACGACGCCGGCCAGTTTGCGGAGCGCCTGCGACATGAGGCGCGCCTGCAGCCCGACGTGCGTGTCGCCCATCTCCCCCTCGATCTCGGCGCGCGGCGTGAGCGCCGCCACCGAGTCGATGACGATGACGTCGATGGCGCCGCTGCGCACCAGCACCTCGACGATATCGAGCGCCTGTTCGCCGGTGTCCGGCTGAGAAACGAGAAGGTTGTCCACGTCGACACCGAGCTTGCGCGAGTAGACGACGTCGAAGGCGTGCTCCGCGTCGATGAATGCGGCAATGCCGCCCGTCCTCTGCGCGCTGGCGATGATCGACTGCGCGAGCGTCGTCTTCCCGGACCCCTCCGGCCCGAAGATCTCGATGACGCGCCCGCGCGGGACACCGCCGACACCGAGCGCCACATCCAGGCTCAAGCTGCCGGTGGAAACGACCTCGATGCCTTCCTGGTGCCGCCGGTCGCCGAGGCGCATGATGGAGCCCTCGCCGAACTGCTTCCTGATCTGCGCAACGGCGAGTTCCGCCCTGCCCTTGGGATCGTGTTTCGAATCACTCTTCTTGGCCGCCGCCTGTGGCTGCTTCATGGCCCCGAATCTCCTTGGTCATGACACACTTTGTCCATGCTTCCCCGCAGGAAAGCTCGCTGCCCGCCTCTGTTGACGTCGATCGTGGCCTCGTCGAAGCGACGCGGCTGCCGGCCCGTAGGCTCAACCCCGACCCACGGTCAGCATACCCAAGGTGTAGCAACGCAGGGTAACATGGCGAGCACGCGCCTGCAACGCGCAGCTTGCCCCCGGGGGCGGGCCGTGTCCAGGATGCAACCCATTGCAGCGACGCGGCTTGCACGGGAGGACGCGGGGAGCGGAGGGTCCCACGACGGAGACGGGAGGCGTCCACTGCCGTGACGCCCGCCGCACGCCTGCGCCGCCCCGTCCCAGCCCGCACGCCGCCGCGAGACCACGCGGAGTGCGGACCATCAAGAGGCGCGCCAGCGGGGCGCCGCCTGCTAGAATGCGGCCGTGCAACAACTGATTCGGCTCGTCATTGCCCTGCTCCTGCTGTTCTTGCTCCTGCCGCTCCTGGACCGGCGGGTGCGGGGGCGCTACAACCGGCAGCGCTTCGTGCAGATCGTCATCGTCGCCGTGGTGCTCATCGCGATCCTGATCTGGATGAGCCGGCGCAGCGTCTGACACAGGCCGAGGAGGGACTCCGTGGACTGTCTTTTCTGCCGCATCGCCCAGGGTGAGATCCCCTGCAAGCGGGTGTTCGAAGACGAGGAGATCATCGCCTTCGAGGACATCAATCCGAAGGCGCCGGTGCACCTGCTCGTGATCCCGCGCAGGCACATCCCCACGGTCAACGACCTCGGGCCCGAGGACGACGCCCTCATCGGCCGCATGCACCGTGTCTGCGCCGACCTGGCTCGCGAGCGCGACCTGGCCGAGAACGGCTACCGCCTGGTCACGAACTGCAACGCCCACGCCGGCCAGACGGTCTTCCACATCCACATGCACCTCCTCGGTGGCCGCACGCTGAAGTGGCCTCCTGGCTAGGCTCGGCTGCCAGGACATCATCTCGGGGCGATTCCAGACCAGCAGGCAGTCGCGGAGGACGCAACGTGGAACAAGAGGACATTCGCCGGACACCGATCCGCGTGGGCGCTTCCTACCGCTCAGGCAGCTCCCCCGAGCCGGAGCACTTCCACGTCCGCAACGTCGCCTACGACGTGGTCGAGATCGTCGACCGCTGGTACGAGGGACCTCGGCGCGCCGGCAACCCGATCCGCTACTATTTCAAGGTGCGCTCACGCGGCGACTCGCTCTTCCTCCTGGCCTACGAGGAGCCTTCTGCGCAATGGTTCCTCGTCAAGGCCTTGGGCCCCGAAGATCCGACGTAGGACCCCCGTCCGCAGGAACAGCCGACGGCCGCGCGCCACAGCGCACAGCAGCCGCGATGCGCTCCGTTCGGATGCCCCCACCCGGCGCGGCAATTCCGTGGACGCCAACACGACCCGGTGGGAGACCCCAGGACGATGCCAGGGCCGGCCCAGGTGCCCGCGTCCGCACCGGCACCAGACCGTCGAGGAACGCGCTGCCGGACCCCCACACGACCCGGTGGAAAACGCCCGGACGATGCCAGGGCCGGCCCAGGTGCCCGCGTCCGCACCGGCACCAGACCGTCGAGGAACGCGCTGACCAGGCCCACCGGACCCGATGGAACAGGTCCGGGCTGTTTGCCTGTCAGCCCGGTGCCAGCGTCGGCGCGGAGGGCCGGATGTCCCAGCGCATTGTTCGCCGCCCGCGCGCGTGGCACACGTCGGAGCCGGCATCGCCGCCCGCCGGCATTCGCGTTCCCCAACCCCACTTGGTCCCGATCATCCGAGCGGCCGGGCAGCACCGCGCCAGGCTCGAGAACTCCCGCGACTGCAGCGGGTCCGAAGAGACCTTCTCAATCCAGGAGTCTCTGCACTCCTCATGCCGTACGCGGCGAGCGCGGAAAACCCGGGCGTCGCGGCACTCTTTCGGGACCGGGTTTCGCGACCTCCAACCGGGTATGTGTCACCGGTGTTGTCGATGCCTGTCTCCCGTTGACACATCCTCGCTGCCCGCATCGAACGACCGGGATCGCGAAGGCTCCTGGCGCGAAGACCCAGGGCCCTTGGGGCTGGGCTGCGACCTGCGTTCGCAACGGGATGGGACAGCTTCCGACGGGCCCGGACGGCTTCGACGGGGATGGGGGAGCCCTACGCGGTGGCGACATCACGACGGCGGAGGACGGGTCACAGGCGAAGCACGGGCACCACAGATGGGGCACAGGCAACACTGGCGGAACGTTGGCACCAGCGGAGGGCAGGTCACGACAGGCGGACGACAGCCGTCACGGAGCCGACCGTCACGACGCGGTTCCAACAGTCTCCACGGGAGCAGTCCGTACGCGAAGGCCGGTGGGATGCCCCCGAGGCCGCAGGCAGGTGCGTCTCGCAGAGCGGGCCCGCGGGCGATGTCGCTGCGGGCGGACCCGTTCGGCTCGCCAATTGCAGACCGACGCATGTTCGCCTTCATGGGAAAAACAGAGCCCTCATCGGAAACACGGAGGCATGACCGGGATTGCCGCCCTCAGATTCGTGGCGGGGATGCGAGGAGCCGTGGGCCTGCGAGATCGGCGCCGTGTGCATGCGCCTCTCGCGTACGAATGGCTTCGTGTGGGGCCTGTCGATGCGACGCACGCCGCCGCAGGGACGCAACTCATCTTGGTCGGATTCAAGGAGGAGTGACTTGCACACCCGACAAGACTTGTCACGGAAACTGGCGCTCGCGGGGCCGGTCCTCGCCATCGCCATGCTGGCAACGTCTGCAGCCCAGGCAGCCGGATTCGGCCCGCGCCTCGGTCTCACCAGCGAGCCTGACCAGGTACACGTGGGTATGCAGCTTCACCTGGCCCAGATGGCGCCGAGCGTGAGCTTCGTTCCCAGCTTCGAAGTCGGCCTCGGCAACGACGTTCGCCTCTTTTCGGCCAACATGGACATCAAACACCGCTTCACGTCGCGGGCGGCGAGCTGGCGCCCCTATCTGGGCGGGGGGCCCGCCATCCACTTCATCGACCGCGATGGTGCTGGCGATGAATCCGACGTCGGCTTGAACTTCTTCGCAGGCATGCAGACGCCGACACGCCAGGGAGCGTTCTTCGGTGAGATTCGCGTCGGGCTGATCGACAGCCCGGATTTCAAGTTCACGGTGGGCTGGATGTTCCGCTAGAAGTGCATCGACCCCTCGACCCTGGCGCTCGGGCGTGGCGCGAGATGCGGCGAAGCCAGGCCGAGCGCCCGCCGAAGGGCGCCGAAACCATGTGGTCAAGTCAAGGTTTCTCAGGGCTCGGTGAACGATGTCGGTGAAGTCGACGGTCCGGAGTCGTCAGCGCACGCGATGGCTTCGCGGATTCGTCCGCTTTCTTCGTCGACGTCCCGGAAGGCCTGCTCGAGTGTCTTTGCGGAGAGTCCCTCCTACAGCAGATGTCCTCGGCCACAAGAGTGAAGAGCCCTGGATGGAGGCGAACGCCACCAAGGCCCTCAAAGAGAGCCGGTGGATGTCTGAAACCGAGACGGAAGGCGGACGGACTCCCCCACGGAGTCCGGGGTAGCGCCGGAGCCAGGCATGGGTGCGTTCTGGAGCGACGTCTCGCGGGCGAAGGCGTCGGAGAGGTCGATCCCGAGCCAGTTGTACAGACGCACGAGGGCGAAGATGATGACGGCGATCTCCAGAGCGATGTCGCCGTCGGACTCCCCGTCCCCCTCGGGCTCGTGGCCGCAGCGGTGATCGAGCTCGCCCACTTCCTCACGCGCAAGCATCGAGAGGGGCGGCCAGCAGCCCTCCTCGAACCGCGAGATCCAAGCGTCGAAGCGCCCGGTGGATCTTGGCGAGCGTCGCCCCCGATGCCACTGGTGGATTGCCCGCCTTCTCCCGATCCACGCGAATCCTCCAGCCGAGACCGTTCGAGACCCGCGCCGGAGTCACCCGGATCATGGTGCCGCCGGCCCCGAATCGACTGGCTCCCCCACTCGAAGACCGAGCTCGTGGCGGCGCACCATCTCGAGGGCAAGCTGTGTCGACAGCTCGCGGATGAATGCGCGCCGCTTGCCGAGCTGAAGACGCCGCGTCCAGCAGCCGTCGGCAGTGCAGAACGCCAGGTACACGAGACCCACCGGCTTCTCGGGCGTGCCACCCGTGGGACCCGCAACACCGGTGATCGCGATGGCGGAATCGGTGCCGGCGCGCTCGCGCGCACCTCGAGCCATCGCGGTCGCAACCTGGGCACTGACCGCCCCGTGTCGTTCCAGCAGATCCTCCGACACCCCAAGCCAGTCGCGCTTCGCGGCGTCCGCGTACGTGACGAAGCCGCCCGTGAAGTACGCACTGCTTCCCGAAACTGCAGTGATCCGCCCACCGAGCAGACCCCCGGTACACGACTCGGCCACGGCGAGCGTGCGGCCTCGTTCCGTGAGCAACCGGCGCACGATCTCCCCGAGCGGGACGCCCGGTTCCTCCGTATAGATGTACGGCCCGAGTGCCGCGCGAACGGCTGCGCAGGCGGCGTCGAAAGCGTCTACAAGAGCCGAGTCGGACGTCTTCTCGCCGCTGCCCTGCCGGAGCTTCACATCGACCCCGTAACCGGTCGCGTAGAACGCCCACTCCACTCCATCGTGCTCCTGCATGGCGGGCTCCAGGCGCTGAGCGATGTCGG
>JBHHXQ010000235.1:0-5988 GCA_046757105.1 Candidatus Krumholzibacteriia bacterium | reverse complement strand
TGTCGATCCGAAGCAGAGCCGCGATCGTACGCCTGAGGATTCCCCCAGCGGTAGAGGATGTCGCCGCCCATGCCGCCGTTGCCGCCGGTGTGACCGGCCGCTTGCACAGTGGTCGTGCTGTGATCGATGACGAAGATCTCGGAGAAGCGGGGCGAGCTGAACACAATCTGATCCAGATCCGCGTTGTAGTCGATGGCGTTGGCGTGAATCCAGTCGCCGCTGCCGAACGGCCCGCCACCGACGGGCCCGAAATTGATGTCGATCAGTTCCGGATGGTCGGCGACCACGCCGTAGTTCGGCTTTGCCGGGTCGACGTCCTGGACGATGTGGTCCCACAGATGCCACTCCCACACGATGTTTCCCCCCGTCGAGCCGACCGGTTCGACCTCGACGATGAGCGTCGGCCACATCTCGCTGCTCGTCGACTGCCTGCCCGCGGCGACGACCTCCGCGTTCGACTTGCGCTCCCAGGCGATCAAGAGGACGTTGCCGTTGGGCAACGGCTCGATGTCGTGGTGCTGCTGGTGGTCGGAGTCGGCGAACAGGAAGTCCCAGACCAGGTTGTCGTTGGCATCGATCCACTGGATGCGGCCGCCGGCGCCGCCGCTGGAGAACTGGCCGCCCGGGTACCGGCCTGGCCTGACGATGGAGCCGTCCTCGAGGAGGTAGGCGATGGACGCCGGTTCACTGCTTCCGTGCCAGGTCTTGGTGACATTGCCAGCCATGTCGATCAGAAACGTCTCGGTGGTTGCGAGCGGCGAGATCAGCGTCTCTCCCGGGTAAGGCACCTGCGCAAGACCCGGCGCGGCCAGGAGGAGCGGGAACAACGTCCCGAGGGCAGTCTTGTTCATGTCCGCCACCTTTCGGAAGAGGATTCTGGCAGCCGGAGCTCTTGGCCTGCGTGTCGTCCCGCTCCAGCGTCGTGTTGCTGGTGGCGCCCAGCAGGGGAAGATCGTGCCTGGCAGTCCGGGCAAGTTCCGCGCCGCCGGCTGCTCTGGCGGGCGGGCTTTCCACGTCACACAACCTCATGTGATCACGAAAGTTGGGGCAGCAGACCGATCGAAGCGCCGGTCTCTGCCCGGAGGCGGGCCGCGGTGCTGTCCCGGTGCGGCCACCCGAGTCCCGCCCAGTACACCTCGTCACCGTGCTGCGGGCGGTCGATCCAGCCGGGTCAGCACGACCACGAGTGTCTGCCAGGCCGTAGGACGAAGCTCATGGTGGCCCCGAAGTGCCGCGACCCGGTGACCTGGCCTTCGTCGCGAGGACGCTGTGCGACGGGCGCGCACCTGCAGAATCACCCGGTCGCGGCACTGGCGAACCTAGCGAGGGGTCGTCAACCCATCCGAGTCGGCGCCGGAGGCAGTTTCGCAAGTGCAACGAGGTTCGACTGTTGCGGCTCGACTGAGTGTCCTGACCGGACGCGATTCAGTCGACAATCGCAAGCGTTGCTGTTTCTTGGCGCAACTTGGACTTTTTCGGGACGCACAACATACCCCCCCTCGTCCGATCCTTGCGCGCCAGCTCAGGCCGGCACCTCAAACGGGCAAGGCGGCGAAGAAGGCGGGAGCATCGAGAACGTGCACGTCTGCAGCCATCCCTGGTTCCGGGGGATGGGCCACGATCATGAGCTTGTGTTTCACACCGAGCCTCTCTGCGAAGTAATGAATGGCAGATCCAGGCTCCGTGTCGGATAGCTTGGCTTCGATCAGAAGCCAGGGCTTCTTCTCTCGGGTGACGAGAAAATCGACCTCTCGCCGCTTTTCCTCGTCGCGCACGAAATGGAGATCTAGCGGTGTATGTCCCCAATCCTGGCTGAAATGACACCAATTTGAGAAGGTGGCTCGCCACCAGGTTCTCGAAACGCCGGCCTTCATCGGCGATCTCGGACCAGTCCCAGAGGTAGATCTTGGGTTCGCGCCGGAGCGCTCGCACGATCCGGCCGGCGTAGGGGCGAATCAGATAGATGAAGTATGATCGCTCAAGGTATCCCACCCACAATCGCACGGAATCCAGCGCCACCTGGAGATCCTCGCGCAGAGCGTTGTATGAAAGGATCGCACCACTCCTCTCGATGAGGAGCTCGACCAGCTTCTCGACATGGGAGAGAAGCTGGATTCGAGAGAGGTCCCTGAGATCTTCCCGGACGATCAGTTGTCGTCGTTCGCGATGCCAGCGTCGGAGTTCCCGCACGTTCTTCGCCAAGAACGGTGTGGGAAACCCACCCCAGAGCAGGAGCGCACTGAAGACGTTGCGCGCGCGTCGCTGCGGCCGTCCCGTAGCGCCGGTCAGTCGACGTAGTGTGTGGTCAGGCCGGTAGTCTGACGAGGGGCTCGACGGATCCACGACTTCCCGCACCGAGAGAGGATGAAGGCGGTACTGGTGATAGCGTCCCAATAGGCTGTCGCCGCCCTTCTGGGACACGTCCGGGCGCCCGCTCCCAGTGACGATGACGTCGAGCCCATCTCCCCTCGTGTCCCAGAATCCCTTGATGTACCGCTTCCAGCGCGGGAACTTGTGAATCTCGTCGAGGCCACAGGTGGTTTGCCGGTTCCGGCTTTAGGGCGAAATGCATCGACGAATCCGTAGGGATCTCGCGACAGGGCTCGCCTCCACTCGAGGTCATCCCAGTTGCGATACAGATCCGCGGAATGTCTCTCGCGCAGTAGCCGCCTGGCGAGGGTCGTCTTGCCGACCTGCCTGGGTCCCACGACGCAGGCCATGCGAGCCTTGGGAAAGTGGTCTTCGAGAAGCAAATGCTCGAGCGATCGTTCCATGCGACCATTCTCCACCAGCCTGGTCAATAGTCATGACTTTTGACCAGTGAGCCGACAAATGGTCGTTCCGTTTTTCCATGAGGACTCGCCAAACCCGTCGGCAACCGGCGGGACCTGCGTCCGAGAAGGCAGACAGGATCCGGGCACGAGCGATCCTGCGGGGATCCATGCCGTCCGCAGGAGGACTCTCCGGCGCCCACGAGAACGACCTGGGGTCGCGAGGGTGTCCAGAACCGGGTCGCGAACGAATCGCAGCCGAACTCGCCGGGATCTGCCGGATCCAGAGCGCGTCAACGAGAACGGGTCGCGCCGCAACCTGTTGTGGAATGACACCATTGGGGAAGCGGCGGGACGACCCATGGTGGCCGCGCCACGGTCGCGCCGCCCTCGACACTGCTGGCGCACGACAGGGCCGAGCTGCCGACGATGCAGTTCTCCTGACGGCGCGGACCGGTCCGTTCGCCGCGGGCGCCGTTCACCGAACGATCCAGGCCGCCCGGGAGAGCGCCCGGCGGCCGTCAATCCGCGCCGACCTCCGTGGCCATCATGCGGACGATGTCCGACCGGCTGACGATGCCGGCGAGCTTGCCTGCGTCCAGAACCGGAACCGGGTTCACACGTCGTTTCACCATCAGCTCGACGAGCTCCTCGATCTCGGCGTCGGCGTTCACGGTGCACACCTTCGTGGTCATCACGTCCCGGGCCTGGGTGCCCAGCATGTGGCGGAGGCGTTCCTGCAGGTGTCCGGGCAGCTCGAGCGGGATGCTCGCATCGAAGATCTGCAGGAAGGTGGGCACCTCGAGTCGTCCGTTGCGCACGATCATGTCGAGCTCGGTGATGATCCCGACGAGACGGCCGTCGTCATCGACCACCGGCACGCCGCTGATGTCGTTCTCGGCCATGCACTTGGCGACGTCGTTCACCGAGGTGTCCGGGCGCGCCGAGACGACGTGGCGGCTCATCAAGCTACGAACCTGCATGAGAACCTCCGGAGCCATGGTAGCGAATGCGGCCGCCGGATGCACGCCGTCTGCGGGCGCGATAGTGCGCGACGCACGCGCCGGTCGGATGGATCACATGCGGCTCACCGCGTCGAAATAGGCCACGAAGGCCTGCATGCCGCCGCTCGCCTGCCCCCAGTCGAAGTTCTCGTTCGGGGCGTGGTAGCCGTGCTCCGGCAGCGACAGCCCGATGAAGGTGATGGGAGCCCGCAGGTGCTTCTCCATCGTGACGACGGCACCGATCGAACCGCCCTCGCGCACGAGGGCCGGCTTCTTCCCGAACCCGAAGAGCATGGCGCGGCTCGCCGCCTCGGCCCAGGGGCCGGCGAACTGGCCGCGGTAGGGCGCCAGGGCCGCATCGGCGATCACCCGGACGTCGGGGTTCCTGCTGCGCACGTGCTGGCGCAGAAGCTTCAGGATCCGGGCCGGCTTCTGATCCGGGACCAACCGCATGGAGATCTTCAGCTCGGCCCGCGGCGGGATGGCAGTCTTCACGCCGGGGCCCGTGTAACCACCCACGAAGCCGTGCACCTCGAAGGTCGGCTTGGCCCAGATGCCTTCGACGAGCTGCCGCCGGTCCGTGGAGCGCAGCTTGTGCAGACCGTGTGCCGCCTTGAAGGCGCCGGCGCGGAATCCCGACCCCAGGAAGCTGTCGATCTCGGTCTTCTTCAGCCGCACCACGTCGTCGTAGAAGCCCTTGATCTTGACGCGTCCCGTGCGCACGTCGACGCACTCGCCGACGAGCGCCGCCAGCTCGGCCAGCGGATTGCGCGCTGCGCCTCCCGTGAGTCCGGAGTGGACGTCACGGCTTCCGGTCTCGAGTCGGAGCAGCGCACCCTGCAGGCCGCGCAGACCCGTCGAGATCGCCGGCTTGCCACGTGCGATCCAGATCGTGTCCGAAACGAGAATCGAGTGCGTACCCAGCTCGGCGCGCCGCCCCTCGAGGAAGCCTTCGAAGTGCGGTGAGCCGATCTCCTCTTCGAACTCCCACAGGAACCGGATGTTGAGCGGAATGCCGTTGTCGACCGCGTAGCGCGCGGCCAGCAACGCGGCCAGCGCCGGCCCCTTGTCGTCGGTCGTGCCGCGGCCTTCGTAGCGCCCGTCCGCCTTGCGGAACACGAACGGCTCGTGCTCCCAGCCGTCCTCGATGGACGCGGGCTGCACGTCCATGTGGTTGTAGATCGTGAGCGTGCGCGGAGCCCCGACGTCGAGATGTCCGACCACGACCGGATGCCCCGCGGTCGGGACGATCTGCGCCTGGCCGCCGACGTCCTGGATGTACTGGGTGGCGAGCTCCGCACCGTTCTGGATGTCGGCCTCTCGCTCGGGGTCCATGCTGACGGTTGGAATCTCGACGAGCGCTCCGAGCCTGTCCTCGAACTCGGCCCGGCTCGAGTCCACGTAGCGCTTCAGGCTCCCGACGTCGACACGCGATCTGTCACTCATCCGTCGTCTCCCTTCTTCGCGGAATCGAACTGCCAGACACGCATTCTAGTAGATCGGCCGCGGCCGCCGTGCTCGCGAGCGCCCGTGGCCCCAGCCCAGTCGGTGTGGACACGCCCGGCCCTTCGAGCCCGGGCGCCCGGATGGACGCACCGGAGCGCCCGCGTGCCGGCGCTACGCGAGCGCCCGCACGGCATCGACGAGCCAGTCGACGTCGCGCACCTGGTTGACGACGTGCGTGGAGGCTCGCACCGCGTCGAGCCCGAGGGCGTCGATCCGCCGCAGGCGCATCCCGAGCTCGTCCTGGAGCCACGACACCACCTGAGCGTTGGGTCGGCGCGACACCCGGAAGCTGACCACGGGAGAGCTCTGCACCGAGGCTGCCGGTGTGAGAACCTCGATGCCGTCGATCCCGGAGAGGCCGGCGTGCAGCCGTGCCGCCAGCGCGGTGGCCTGTCCGTTCACCCCGTCGATCCCCAGACCCGATTGCCACTCGATCGATGCGGTCAGTCCCGCAGCCAGGGACGCGCTTCGCATCTCCAGCTCGAGCTGCCGGGCTGCTTCGATCGGGCGGGCGGCTCGTGTGGAGAGATCGCGGCCATCGAGACGATTGCGATAGCGCGGCTCGAGCCGCGGCAGCAGGTCGCGACGGACGTACAGGAAGCCCGTCCCGACCGGTCCCAGCAACCAGCCGTGGCCCCGGGCGGCATAGGCATCGGCGCCGAGATCGTGCGCCGCACCAAGGTTACGGCGATCGAGCCGACACCAAG
>JBHHXQ010000234.1:0-5992 GCA_046757105.1 Candidatus Krumholzibacteriia bacterium | reverse complement strand
GAGGAGACGGAAGCGCGTACGGACGGAAGCAGCCCGATGACGCGTCGCTTCCGGATTGCTGCAGGATCGCGGCTCCGGATCCGGGGCTTCTCGTGTAACCTGGCAGATTGTTTTGACGTCCGTTTCCGGATTATCGAGCGCGACGGGATCAGGAAGTTGGCGTAGCGCAGCGTGGCGATCGGGCGGTTCGTGGCAGGCACGCCAGCGTGACGATTCTGTTTTCTGCACATTGGTACCGGCGAAGACGCCAGCGGGAGCAGTGGCCCCGCCGGCGCCCCTTTCGATGGGACGGTCAGAGCCCGTGGTTTTCGCCGTCGTTCTCGATCTTCTGGCAGATGTTCTCGTATCGTTCGTATCGGTTGAGCTCCTCGACGAGCTTCTGGCAGAGCTGAGTGATCCGCTGCGCGGTCTGTGCGCCTCTCTGGCAGGGGCAGTCCGGTCCGTCCGGTATGTATCGCTCGAGGGCGATGCCCTCGAAGTCGGAGATGAGGAGCTCGGCAAGTGCGCGCGCGGCCCGGGCGGCGAGGACCTCCGGGGCCGGAGCGATGGCGATTCTGCCCATCACGCGACCTCCCGGCTCGCGGCGACGACGTCGTCGAGCTCGACGATGTCGACACCTCTGGCCGCGGCGTGGACCATGGCGGACAGCGCCACGTTGCCGACGGCGCGCGGGATTCCTCCGGACTGCACGAAGATCTGCATCATGGCCTCCTCGGTGAAGAGTCTCTGTCTCCTGCCCGTGAGCTTGAGGTGGTGCTCGACGTAGCCTTTGGTGTGAGCCTCGTCCATCGGAGGCATCCGGTAGCGCATGGCCACTCGCTGGCGGAACGGGAGATGGACGCGGAGCGCGAGCTTGGCCAACAGCTGCGGCTGTCCGCACAGGATCAAGAGCAGGGGGTCCTTGGAATCCATCTCGAAGTTGAGCAGGATTCTGAGCTCGTCGAAGATCGCGGAGCGAAGCAGGTCTGCCTCGTCCAGGACGATCACGGGTTGCTTGGCCTGGGCGGTGAGCTGGGCGATTCCCTGCTGGATCCCCCCGAAGAGCAGGCTCTTGGAACGGATCTCCTCGCCTCCGAGCGCTCGATTGAGCTGGGCGTAGGCGTCCAAGACGGTGAGGGTGGAGAGCGGCAGGTAGATGGGCCGGTAGTGCTCGGAGTTCAGCGAGTCGACGAAGCGTCTGAGTGCCACGGTCTTCCCGGTTCCGGGCTCTCCGGTCAAGAGCATGATTCCGCGCCCACACTTGGCCATCTCGAGCCTGGCCTCGAGCTCCTCGAGGCCGGGCCAGCGGTAGAGATCGCCGGTGGCGATCGACTTTCGGAAGGGACGGCATTTGAGTCCGAAGCGAGCCTCGATCACGACTCGTCCTCCTTGTGATCGATCTTGGAGTAGGCGAGCTGGATCTTCTCGGCGTGGAAGCGTGCGTTGTCGGCGGCGTCGACGGGCTTGAGGGGGGTGAGCGGTTGATCGTCGCGATAGAGGATGAGGTTGGAGGGCGCGGCCACCGGGAAGCGGATGTCGACACGGTTCCCGATGAACTCGGGAGGTACCTCGAAGAAGATGGAGTCGATCTTGACGGTGGCGTCGTTGCGGACGACGCGGGTGATTCTCCCCATGAACGCGTGGTCGATCTCCTCGGGGGAGAGACGTTTGATGGAGGTCCGCTCGGCGCCCGCGAGGAAGCGATCGAGCGGTTTCATCTCGATGCCGCCGTGGCGGCGCAGATGGTAATCCTCGCGGAGCCAGTGATCGAATCGTTCGCCGAGGGTCTCGAGCGAGACGAGATCCTTGTCGGTGAGCCTGGGCAGACATCGCCCGCGGACGGTGCGGAAGAAGCGCTCGATCTTCCCGCGTGACGGGGAGTCGAAGGGCTCGGAGTGGAGGATGGCGCAGCCGGTTCGCCCGCAGGCCTCGGCGAGATGGCGGGAGGTGAAGGCGGGACCGTTGTCGCAGTAGAAGCGCTTCGGCACGCCGTAAGTGGCGATGGCGTCGCGCAGGGTGTGGAGGATGTCCGCAGTTTCCTCGGTGAAGGCGAAGCGGCTTCCCACGATCACGCGGGAGTGATCGTCGATGATCGCGCAGAGGATGGCCTTGCGTTTGCCGCGCTCGGTCTTGACGTGGGGACCATGCATGTAGTCGGCGACCCAGAGCTCGTTGGGATGCGGCATCTCGTACTTGGCGCGGGCTTTTCCCGGTCCGCGAAGCGGCTTGTCGAGTCCGCGGCTCTTGAGGAAGCGCCTCAGCGTTGCCTCGCAGATGGTGAAGCCCTCGGGCAGGACACCGTCCTCGTGCAGGACCTGGTGGAATAGCTTGACGGAGAGCTTGCGGTTCTGGACGCGATGCCTGGCGATGGTCTCGGCGATGTCGTCGTCGATCGTGCGGAAGCTGCCCTTGTCGGAACGGGTCTTGGAGAGGAGCCCATCGAGCCCTTCGCGCTGGTAGGTCCGAAGCCAGCTTCTCAGTGTGGAGGCGGAGAAGCGGCGAAGCGACCCGTCGGGAAGCGTGTGCTGGACAGCCGCGATTCGCGAGAGGATCTCGGCGACGATCTCGCCGGCCAAGGGTCGCGTGGCCTCACAGATGAGGCCATAGCGGAACAACGCCCAGTCCCGGGGCGTGGCTTTCTCCGGTCGGGTCCGGTCTTCGATCATCGATTCGCTCCTTCCTTTCGAGTCCGGCGCGGTGGTCCCCGGCCGGAGCGCGCGAACCTAGACCCTCTGGGAAGCGGAGCCGAAGACGGATCGGGTGGAGGAGACGGAACGAGACGCCCCGGGACGCGGCGCGAAGAGGAGCGCGCAGGTCTTCGCGGTCGTGTCGCGCTGTCCAATAGCCCGTGCCCGGCAAGAGCGCGGAAGGACAGGAGGTCAGAAGGCCGCAGGCGATCGAGGAGGATCTCGAGCTGGGACCCCGGGTCCGCATGGTTGGACCAGTGGAAGTCGAGTGAAAGGACCGCCAGGGCCGCGCCGACGACCCGCGAGCGCACCAGCGACCGCCAGCGGATCAGCGTCCGCTCCGAGACGGGGGTGTCGCCGTCCGCGGCGTACGAGGTCCAGTCGAGTGCGGCCTCGACCCCATCGCGCTCGCTACGAGCGACCGTCTCCAGGACCGAGCTCACGGTAGTGCGGCCGCGCCACAGCTCGGCCGGCATGAGGGAAACGGTCGCGCCGTCGCAGAAAATGACCCGCAGGATGGGGAGCTTCTCGTGGATCTCCCCGCTGGAAAGGTCCTTCACCCGCTTGCGGTAGCGGCAGGCGTGCCGGCCCGCGCAGCGTCCGTCACCGCAGCGGAAACACATGACGCCGGCCTCGGCCACCAAGGCGCCGAGGTCGTACTCGTTGGACTCGATCCTTTTTCGATACTCACGAAGGGGAGCGCCGAGTACACTCTCGATTGCGTTACGTGGGCCTCAGGACTTTGGCTCCAACCTTCGGTCCTGGGATTCCACGCCTCCGTTGCGGGTTTGGGCTGCGTGGAACGTTCTGACCCAGGCAGCTTAGCCCGCAACGGCTTCTCCCTCCTCCTCAATCCGAAATCAGAGCCCCCGAGACAGCACCACAGACTGACGGGTTACAGCCGTGACCGCGCCCGGATTCCGGATGGCCTCCAGCGTGGCCCGGAGCGCATAGCTCTTCGGCTCCACACCGGCGAGCTTGGCCGATTCGAAAAGCGTGTAGAACAGCGCCGCCACCTCCGTCCCCCGCTTCGATCGCGATCCGTAGTGATTCTTCCGCCCAAGGACCACGCCCCGAAGTGCGCGCTCGGCGTGGTTGTTGTCCAGAGGGATCCGGCCGTCTTCCAGGAACGCCGTGAGACCCGCCCAGTGATCCCCCAGGTAACTCACCGCTTTCCCCAGACCGCTCCGGGGAAGCGGGCGCTGCGCATAGACCCACGCCCGGATCTCGTCCACGATCGCCCGCGACTTCTCCTCGCGCAGGCGCGCGCGCTCGGCAAGCTGCTGCGCCTGTTCATCGTCGGGAGCCGATCGGTCCCACCGGGGAAGACACGTCTCCGCTTCGTAGAGCCGTCCGATCAGATCCAGGATCTCCTCCGACTCCCGCGGGAAGCTCTCTGCGCATTCCACGAACTTCCGACGAGCGTGTGCCCAGCAGTGCACCAGATGGAACGAGGGACCGTCCCGTGAAAGATCCTTCCGGATCGACCGGTACACCGCGTACCCGTCCGCCATCACGATTCCCTCGTAGCCCTTCAGAATCGAGCGGGCCGGATCCTTCCCCCGACCGCCCGCCAGCCGGTAGAACACTGTGTCGTCCCGGGCCACCGCCCACACCCACCACCGCTTCGACGACTTCTTCTCCATCAAGCGCCACCAGGTCTCGTCCCCGTGGATCACCGGAGATTCCAGAACCCGACGACCCAGTGCCTCGTACGTCGGCTCGAGATGCTGCGCCAGCACGTTCAGCTGATCCCAGAGCGTCTGGCTCTCCACCCGAAGACCTTCCCGACGCATGATCCGCACCTGCCGCTCGAGCGGAAGATGATCCAGGTACTTTGAGGCGGCTACCTCCACCGCGAACGCGGGAGAGTACCGCCCACCTTCCACCAGCTTCGGTGATCCCGGAGCCGTCACCACGCACGCGTTGCACCGGCACCGGTACTTCTTCCGACGGTGCTTCTCCAGGACGAAACGGCGCTGAACGATCGTCACCTCTTCGGAGTCCTCGGTCTGACCCGACATCTCCTCCATCTCGCCTCCGCAGACCGGACATTCCTTCTCTTCGAGATCGTGCATCGCCTCCACTACCGGAAGCTCGGGCTGGCGGCGGGGGCCGTGTCCGGTATGCTTCGGGGAAGCGGGGCGCTCCCGCTCGTTCCCGGGGGAACGACGCTCGGATGATTCCCCGAAGATCGTCGCTTCCCGCGCCCGGAGAAGCTCCTGAAGATACGAAAGCTCCTCCTGGGCGCTCGATCCCTCCTCGCCTCGAAGACGCGAGTTCTCTTCGGCGAGCCGTCGGACCTGTGTGTGGAGCTTCTCGTTCTCCCGCTCGAGGAGACGAGCGGCCTGGCGAAGAGTGTCGGTGTCATGGATGCGAGCGATCGTCACCATGACCGGAGAAAAGCACGGATATTACATTCGGGCAAGACAATCCCGCTCATAAGGAGGAGGACTCACCTCCACCTTCCCCACGAGATGACTGCCTTCCAGAAAGAGCTGGAGCTCGTTCATCGTCAGACGGAGCGCACCATCCTCATTCCGAGTCAGATTCGAGAATCGGTTGCGCTCGAGTCTCTTCGCATAGACGCAGAGTCCCGTCCCATCCCACAGGAGCACCTTCGCCCGCTTCCGGTTCCGGCTCAGGAAGAGGAACAGCTCCCCGGAGAGAGGATCGCGGCTCAGGCTCTCGCGAACGATGGCACTCAAGCCGTCGTGTCCCTTGCGCATGTCCGTCGGCTCGGTGCAGGCGTACACCGAGACCCGGCGAGTGCTCCCGATCACGAAAGGCGTCCCAGGAGAATGGCCAGGTCCTCGACGGTGAGACCCTCGACGCGGTGACCCGACGCACTGACCAGGACGGGGCCGGGAGCCGACTCGGGGGGACGCGGGACGATCTCGACCTGCTCCAGGACCCGGGCCGCGGCCGAACACCAGCGCGTGAGCGTGTTCGGAGGGAGTCCGAGATCGGAGGCCAGCGTGCCCACGGCATGGCCTGCCGACCGGTGAGACCGGGCGAACGCGACTACGCGGACCCGGAGATCCCGAGGATATCGGACCGCTTGATGCGAGCCGCATTTCGATCGTACGTGACGGAGCGCTGAGCGCAGGGTCGGTATCGTGTCGGGCATCGTGGCCCCCCTTTCGGAGAGCCACACTGCGTCACGAGCTCAGAGATGCCAAGACGGGGTGGGGCGAGGACGTACGAAGTAGTGCGTGAGACTTCCCTCGTGCTGAGGAACCCAAGTCTCGCTCAGCGGTAGCGGGGGATCCTCGATCAGGTTGTCTGCCCACGCCGGGATGGCATCTCCCGGCGTGATGTGCGGC
>JBHHXQ010000233.1:0-6013 GCA_046757105.1 Candidatus Krumholzibacteriia bacterium | reverse complement strand
GAGCTGGTCATCGTGCTCACCAGCGCGGTCTCCATGGTGGGCCTGACGCTCCTGCACCGGCGCGGCTACTTCCGGCAGCACCTCGATCCGGACGGAATGCAGACGGAGAGCCCCAGCGCCTGGAACCCGGAGGAGAAGCTCGAGCCGCTGTCCACCGAGGTGTCGATCACGCTCGAGGGGAGATGTGTGCGCATCCGGACGTGGCGCTATCAGGTGGAGGGCGTCACGGGGCATACGATCCCCGTGTACTTCCTGGACACGGACGTGGAGGGCAACGACCCCTGGGACCGCACGCTCACGGGCCAGCTCTACGGGGGGGACGACCGCTACCGGCTGTGCCAGGAGGCCGTGCTGGGCATCGGCGGCGTGGCGGTGCTGCAGGCCCGGGGTCACGTCGGGGATCTCCAGCACCACATGAACGAAGGGCACTCGGCGCTCCTGACGCTGGCGCTGCTCTCCCGGCGGCTGCGCGATCGCGGGCTGGGCGAGGCCGACGAATCGGACGTCGAGGCGGTGCGCGCGCATTGCATCTTCACGACCCACACGCCCGTGCCGGCCGGACACGACAAGTTCCCGCTGGACCTCGTGCGCAAGGTCCTGGGGGACGAGCGCACCGACACCCTCGAGCGCCTCGGTTGCCTGGACGACAGCACCCTCAACATGACCTATCTGGCGCTGCGCTTCTCGCGCTACATCAACGGCGTGGCGATGCAGCACGGCGAGGTCTCGCGTGACATGTTCCCGCGCTTCCCGATCACCGCCATCACGAACGGCGTGCACGCGGTGACCTGGACCTCACCGCCTTTCCAGCAGCTCTTCGATCGGCACATCTCCGCCTGGCGCCGCGACAACGTCTATCTGCGCTACGCGCTCAAGATCCCCCTGGAGGAGATCCGCGCCACGCACCTCGAAGCCAAGCGCGTCCTCCTGGACGAGATCAACAAGCGCAACGGTGTACACCTGGAGGAGAGCGTCTTCACGATCGGCTACGCGCGACGCGCGACGCTGTACAAGCGCGCCGACCTGATCTTCCAGGACAAGGAGCGCCTGCGGGGAATCGTTTCCAACGTGGGGGCGCTGCAGATCGTCTTCGCCGGCAAAGCGCATCCGCACGACGATCCGGGGAAGGAGATGATCCACAGAATCTTCGAGGCGGCAGAGCATCTGGACGCGGAGCTCAAGGTCGTCTACCTCGAAGACTACGACATGGACCTGGCGAAGAGGATCATCCCGGGCGTCGACATGTGGCTCAACACGCCTCGGCGTCCACAGGAGGCGAGCGGCACGAGCGGCATGAAGGCGGCCCTGAACGGTGTGCCCAGCCTGAGCGTGCTCGACGGCTGGTGGATCGAAGGCCACCAGGAGGGCGTCACGGGATGGGCCTTCGGCGACTGTGCCGGCTGCGATGCCGACACGCCCGGCGAGATCGAGTCGCTCTACAACAGGCTCGAGAAGGTGATCATTCCGCTCTTCTACCAGCAGCCGAACGACTACGCCAAGGTCATGCGCAACGCCATCGCGCTCAACGGCTCCTTCTTCAACACGCAACGCATGGTCCTGCAGTACCTCACCAACGCCTACTTCCCCGCCAACCAGCCACCCAGCCCCAAGCTCGAGGAACCGGTGCCGTCGCCCAAGTAGGAGCGGAGCTACGCCAGAGTACGCAGGAGCTCCAGGAGGGCGAGCGGGTCGGGCGGTATGTCGAGCGGCGTGCGGCGCGATGTGAGGGCGCGCGCCAGCGTCTCGGGGAGGGCGATCTCCTCTCCGGTGGCCTCTCGCACGATCTCGGCGAACTTGCCCGGGTGGGCGGTGGCGAGAACCACGGCCGGACGCGGGTCGCCCCGGCGGCGCCGTGCCGCCAGACCCACCGCGGTGTGCGGGCAGACGAAGCGCCCCGTCGCCTCCCAGGTCTGCCGGATCGTGGCCAGGGTCTCGTCGTCACTCACGCTCTCCCCCGTCACGTCACGACGCAGGCTCTCGAAGTGGCCGGCGTACAAAGCGACGATGCGGGCGGCATTGCTGGGGTTTCCGACGTCCATGGCGTTGCTCGGCGTTCGGACCGCCTGGCGCGCCTCGAGGACGCCGCTCTCCAGGTAGCGCGGGAACACGTCGTTGCGGTTGGCGGCAGCCAGGAAGCCGGCGATCGGAGCGCCGCTCAGCCTGGCGAGCAGCCCGGCGGTGAGATTCCCGAGGTTCCCGGAGGGCACGACGACGAGCGGCGCCCCGGCCTCCTCCAGCTCGAGGCCCGCGTGCACGTAGTAGGTGAGCTGCGGCAGGAGCCTGCCGACGTTGATGGAGTTGGCCGAGGTCAGACCGAGCTCCCCGGCCCGGTTGGCATCCCGGAACGCGGCCTTGACCATGGCCTGGCAGTCGTCGAATGCACCCGCCACACGCACGCTGTGCACGTTCGCGGGCACGGACGTGAGCTGCGCCTCCTGCAGCGGGCTCACCTTGTTCGCCGGATACAGGAGAACGACCTGGGTGTCCGCGAGGCCGCCGAAGGCGTGGGCCACTGCTGACCCCGTGTCACCGGAAGTGGCCACGAGAACGGTCAGCCTGCGGCCCGGCTCGCCGAGCCGCGCCATGGCGCGCGCCATGAACCGCGCACCGAAGTCCTTGAACGCCGAGGTGGGACCGTGGAAGAGCTCGAGCAGCCAGGTGTCGTCGTTCAGGCGCGAGACCGGGACCGGGAAGTCGAACGCCTCCCGGCACAGGGTCGATGTGACATCCGCTCCGAGCTCGGCGTCCAGCCAGGCGCCCAGCGCACCGCTCGCCCGCTCGACGAACCCACCCGCGCGCAACCGCCCGGGATCGATCTGCGGCAACGCGTCGGGGACGTAGAGACCCCCGTCCGGCGCCTGCCCGCGGAACAGCGCCTCCTGGAACGAGACGCCGCCCGCCTGGCGGGATTGCGTGCTCCGGTATTGGATCAACCGCCTCTCCCTCGCGTCGCCCGAGAATAACAAGCAGGGCGCAGCGGAGCACGCGCCGCTGCTGTTGCGCCGCCGCGTGGCTCTGCACCGCGGGCCCAGGCAGGCCAACCGGCGGTCGCGCTCGCCCGGCCGAGCCCACGGCACGCCGCTCGAGCAGTCCGACGTCACGACGATCACCGGCTGCGGCCCCGAGCTCACTTCATCACGACCAGCTTCCGCGTGGCGGCGAACTCGCCCTTCTCGAGACGGTAGAGGTACCGTCCACGCGGTGGCAAGAAGCGCTGGGCTGCGGGAAGCCGCACCCGGACCCTGCAGAGGCGATCACCGGATCCCGATGTGTGCGGGGATCACGAGGACGAGGCCGCCCCATCGGGAGCGGCCTCGTGCTCTTCGACGCAGGACCGATTCTCGGTCAGCCGCACATGGCGCGATCTCGACTCACGCGCTGGCGCGGTTCAACGGCTCCTCCCGGAGCGGGCTCCAGCGATCCTGATCGAACGAGTACATGTCGTTCCAGCATTGCACGTCACCCTTGCGCATCCGCCACGCGAGCCACTGCAAGTGCAGATTGCGTCTCCAGGTGTCGAAACAGCGCCACGGATGGTGCAGCCACATGGCGAGCCGCTCGGTGCCGGTCGGTGGGAGCGGCCTGCAACCGAGCAGGTTGAGCAACGGCATGTGCAGGGGGATGTCGCGATGCCGCAGCTGCAGCACGGCGCCGTAGCCGATGCTGATCGACTCGTAGCCATAATCCTGGGTCACCCAGGCCTCCAGAACATCGAGTCGTGTGGTGAGGATCATGGGTGCCAGTCGCAGCCGATCACAGAGATCGATGCGGATCCTGCCGCGCCGGGCATCCACCATGAACGAAACCTCGGGCAGATCACGCAGGTCGATGCGGCACTGGATGCGCTGCCCGACGCCAAAGACCCGCCTGTGGCGATTCGATGCATTCGACAACAGATGTTCCAGCACCCTCTGGATCCGCTCCTCTTCCATCTCCTTGCGGCGCGAGATCTCCGCGTGCTTCGTGGCGAACAGGCTGCGGATTTCGGCTTCGGCCTCCTCGGCGCTCGGCGGGCCCTGGACCCCGGTCAGGATCTGATCGCCGAGGATCCGGTCTCCCGGCATCAGATGGTGCGACACGATGTCGTATGCGCCCTGCCGCCGTAGCTCGTCGCAGGGTGAACCCATGCGGAACCGCACTGCGTTGATCCAGCGGAGATGGTCCTCCAGCAGGACGAAGGTGGCGGCGAATGGAAAGACCATGCGCGGATCGAGCTGGCGCGCGATGTAGGCGAAGTTCTGCGCGAAGACTTGCTCGCGGCGCCTGGCGTCGAAGCTCGGAGAGTCCGAAGGCTGGATGCAGTTGGGGAACCACGACGCCCCACCATACCCGATGAAGAGCGTGTCGATGCGAGGATGGCGGGTACGGATCTGCGCACAGAAGTGATCGATGACGTGACGCGGGCTCGCGTGCAGCGCGTCGTTCGCGTCGATCAGTGTGCGGCCGTCGCCCTCCAGAACCAGGATGCTGTCGTCCTTGTTGATGTAGACCGTCGCATCCAGGCCGGGGGCAAGCCGCCGCTTCTGTCCATGGCCGATCTCGAGAATCCGCCTGAACCCCAGCGACGCCAGGCAATCCCGCATTCCTGGGTTCCGAAAGCGCGGGATGACGAGGGACGCATTCTTCGAGATCGTACGCAGGGTCGGGATGTGCAGATGGTCCTCATGGCCGTGCGAAATGTAGATGAAATCGGCGTTGTCGATGTCCGACCTTTCCACTCGTGGCAAGGGATAGTGATACCACTGTCCCGTGTACGCGGGTCCGTTCCACCACGGATCCGTGAGAACGCGCTGCCCGGCGACTTCGATGCTGAGGCTGGCGTGACCGACATAGCGAATGAGCATACCGATCCCCCTGGGACGGAGGTGAGGAACGACCGCAGGATTCCGAGATGTCGAGGAATGCGCGAGATGACGGCGTTCCAGTCGGAGCGGCGCCAGGGGATGCGCGTCGCGGGGCGACTCGGTCGAGCCGCACACACAGCGTCGCCGCGCGGGCGATTGCAATCACGAGGCCAGGCCTCCGCGCGTCCTCGCGAGACGCGACGCGAAGGCCTGCGGAGCGGTACGTCGAACGGGTTGGGTCGGCTGACCACGGTTCCCGACCCCTCGGTGCGCCGGACCCCGCACACGGCCGGCAGTGGCTGCCGACGGCGAGACGCCGACAGGCCGGGATGGACGCTGCGCCGCCGACATCCTGCGCATCGCCCGGCACGCGTCCGGCACTTGGCGCCATGTCCGGCGCACTCGGACGCGCGGCGCCTGCCGCGACCGGGTGAATGTGCGTGTGTGCTCCCTCGCGACGAAGACCAGGTTCACCCGGTCGCGGCGCGAGCCGCGCGCGAAGGCAGAAACCGCGCGTGAGGCACGAGAAGGAGAGAACTCTTCAGGGTGCTGCATGAGCCGACGCGCTCGTGGCCGATGCCCTCCGGACGTCGCCGGCCACCAGGCGCTGGATGGCCGGGGCCAGCGTCTTGATGGTTTGCAGAGCGAGAGCGCTCGTGAAGGTGTAGTCCTCCGAGCCCTCGCCGGGCACGTAGGCAGCAACCATTCCGTAGTAGCGGTCGCCGATGAAGAAGACGAAACTGGCCGTGCGGTTGATGGGGCGCGAGGAGATCAGGCTGCCGTCGGCTGCGAAGCGCTTGAAACGGTTGTCTCCCGAACCGGTCTTGCCGCCGATCGGAATTGGCGTGCCGTCCGCACGACGCAGCGCCCCACGCACCCGCCGGCCGGTGCCGTTCTCCACCACGTCCTGCAGCTGCTGCCGCAAGACCTGCGCCGTCTCGCGCGACATGACCCGCGTGGTCGGTCCGGACGCCGCCTCGAAGCGCGTCTCGTACGGCGTCCCCGTGCCGAAGTGCAGCGCCTCGATGCGGCGAAGCGGCACCCGCAATCCGTCGTTCTGCAGGATGCCGACCAGCTCGGCGAGCGCCTGCGGGCGGTCCGCCGAGCTGCCGATCGCCGTGGCCAGCGACGGCACGAGCGAGCCGAAGGGATAGCCGAGCTTCTGCCAC
>JBHHXQ010000232.1:0-6017 GCA_046757105.1 Candidatus Krumholzibacteriia bacterium | reverse complement strand
AAGGCGATCGGGAAGGCGATGAACGCGAGCCCGCACGGAGGGGCCAGATGTGCGAGGACATGAATGGGGTTGCGCCACATCACGAGCAACGCGACGGCCAGAAGAAGCAACGCCGGCAGGACGAGACCGTACATCCCGCCCCAGAGCACACCGGAGTAGAAGCGGTCGAAGCGACGCAGTGGCGCGGCGTGAAACACCCACGCAGCACGCCACGCGGGGCTCGTCGTGATGCTGCGGCTCATCGTCAGAGCAAAGAACGCCAGGAAATAGGCCGCCACGTACAGCATGTGGGAGGTCGCCGGTCGCTCGAGCGCCTCCTCGACGCTGCGCTTCCGCTGGAGAACCGAATCGATCGCCACCGGTGGAGCATCCGCCAGGCGCAGCGAGTCGAGTCGCTCCCGAAGCCGGCGGCGTTCCCGGCGCAGCTCGCTGCGGTTCGTGTCTTCGCTGTCGCCGGCCGCCGCCGAGCCCATCTCCCGGCCCGCCGCCTCTGCGAAAGCATTTGTCGAATCGGAAGTTAAGTATGGGTTAGCGGTGTCGCCCCGGATCACGGCGAACAGAACGAAGGCCACGGGGAGGGCGACAATGGGCAGGAGGCTCACCTTGATCCTGCGGTCGCCCCTCAGGTTGGCGAGGAAGAAATCGAACCCCGCGCGCCGCATCGTGTCGCGCGCCACCCAGGAGGCAAAGAGCCGTTGCCCGAAGGGAACGTGCACGCCCCGCAGAACCGGCGCCGCGGCCGGTTCCCCGCCCGCCCGCGGAGCTGCGCGTTCCGGCACGACTGCTGCCCCCCTCCCCTCGCTCTCCGCGACCAAGCTCATGGCGGTCTCGTACGAGGGCGCCAGGCGGTGCAGCGCGTAGACGAGCGTGACCCCGAGAACGACGAGTGCAGGGACGACCAGCCACGGTCGTGCCGCCTCACTTCCCCAGCCGACGATCGCAGGCAGCACGCCGAACCATGCGGCGGGCAGCAGCTCGAACCACGCGAGCCTGTCGGGGTGCTCCTGGAAATCGAAGCGCTCGAGCGCCGGGCCGAGCATCTGATAGCCGAGAAAGACCGCGACCCCCATCACCACCTGCACGTAGGCCAGGACGTCCTGCAGGCGCTCCGAGGACACGTTCCTCAGAAGCACGCCGTACACGAGCACCGTGAGTGACGTTGCTGTCAGGGCGTTCAGCAGTCCGGCCGCCCAGAAGGCGAACCACACTGCGAAGAAGTTGCCGGGAGCGGAAACGGCGATCACGACCGACGGCACCGCGAGCAGAGCGGCCGTGAGGATGCTCACGTACAGTAGAATGTGGAGGCCGCGGGCGGCGAAGAGCGTCCGTGACGAGATGGGCCGCCAGTACAGGACGTCGCCATCGGTGGGCGCCAGCAGGATCGCCTGGTACTCGACCAGGATGTTGAAGGCCACGTAGGTCCCCGCGAAGACCAGGAGGGTCGCGACGCGCACCAGAGGCGGGAGCCCCACCGAGGTTGCGCCGGCGAGGACGGAGCCGATGAAGAAGTAGAAGAGCAGGCTCATGAGCAGAGCACGTGAGCTCCTCGAGCGCTTGCCCCCTCCGAGCGGGTTGCGCGAGCGGAAGTCCACCTTCAGGGACACGCGCAGGATGGCGAGCAGCTGCCGGGTGGATGCACTCACGCCCGATCCACCGCTTCCTCGCCCGCCTCCGACGAGTGCTCGGCGCGGGCGCCGGTGAGGTTCTGGAACGCCGTCTCCAGTGTTTCCCCTGGATACAGCGCCAGGATGTCGCTCAAGCTGCCATCCACACGGATCTGACCTTCGGCCACGATGATGATCCGGGAGCAGACGCGCTCGACCACGTCGAGCAGGTGAGAGCTGTACAGGATGGTGCGCCCGCGGGCCGCCTCGTGCGCGATGAGCCGCTTCACCTGGACGGTGCCGCGGACGTCGAGGCCGTTGAGCGGCTCGTCGAACAAGATGACCTCGGGCTCGTGCAGAACGGCCGCAGCAATGACCACGCGCTGCCTCATGCCCTTGCTGAAGCCGCTCATGCGGCGGCTCCAGGCCGCCGGATCGAGCTCGAGGTACTCGAGCACCTCGTGGACGCGCCTCTCGCAGCGCTTGGGTTCGATCTCGTAGAGGCGGCCGACGAAGTTCAGGTACTCGATTGGAGTCAGCGCCTCGTACAGGGCGCCGCTCTCTGGAACCAGGCCGACGAGGCGCTTGGCCTCGAGCGGCTGCGAGGCGATGTCGTAGCCCCCGATGCGCGCGGTCCCGGAGGTCGGTGGCTGCAGGCCGGTGAGAAGCTTGACCGTGGTCGACTTGCCGGCGCCGTTGGGGCCGAGGTAGCCGAGGATCTCACCGCGATCGACCGTGAAGGAGACGCCGCGCAGGGCTTCGACCTCCCCGTAGCGTTTCACCAGCTCCACGGCTTCGATCATTCCCAGCAGCTCCTCGAGTCGGGAGACGTAAGCCGAAGCTAGCACAGTGATTGAGACGCACCAAGCGCAGCGGCATGGGGATTGCCCCGCGGGTCGTGGATGCACCCGCGTCGAGCCTGGAGCGCGCGGCGCCCTCGGCCGTGATGCGCCTCGCTTGACCGTGGACGTGTGATCCGTTCCTGACCGTCGAGTGAACGGCTCGCCCTGACCGGGAGTGGACTGCATGAGCTTCTTGGCGCCATGGTTCGAAGGCAGGTTGGAGGTCGGGGGCATCCCGGACGACTTCATGAAGCGGCTCGAGGAGCGCGTCCGCAACGGGCTGTTCATCCCCGGAAGCCGGCTCCGGGCCAACTACCGTGTGGAGCACGCGAGCCGCGATGCCGTCAAGTTCGCCGCAGAGGACTCCTGGACCGCCATCAACATCGGCCTGAACGAGGTCACGGTGCGCCGGAGCGCGCGCGCCGAGCTCTCCTACGATGTCCGATTCTGGAGGTGGACCGGCTACTGCGTCGTTCTCAGCGCCGTCGTCGCCACCGGGATCGCCTTGATCTGGCCCTTCATCGGTCACGAGATCGAGGCGTGGCCACCCGGGCGCTTCCTCTTCTGGGGCAACGTGGTCTTCTGGGGCATCGCCTGGCCGTGGGTCCTCACGGCGCTCCACAAGAAGCCGGCGGCCCGCTGTCTGGAACGCATCCTGCTGGAGGAACTCCGGGAGCCCTGAGGGACGACGCGAACGGCCTCATCGTCCGGGATCCCACCAGGCACTGACGTCTCGCCCCCCTTTTCCCTCCCACGCCACGGACGCGTTCGGCCCCCTCACCTGCCTCTCTCTTGCCTCCACTTCGAAAACGTGGACGCGGGCACCCCAGGTTACTCGAGTCACAGGCCCAGAACGCACCGTCTCTCGACCCGTTGCGAGCGCGACCTCCCCGCCGGCGCGGCGGACGCCGGATGGACCCGTGCCAGGTGTTGACCTGAGGGGAGGGCTTCCGCTTTGATGTGCGCGGCTCCTCGAGACAGGCGCCACCATGGTCCGTCCCGGCCCGCAGGGGCGCACCGGCCATGCCTCCCTTCGGCCCCGTCTCTCCGGCGGGAGTCCCCGAGGCCTTACCCCAGGAGGGAAGTCGACGTGGCGAAGTACACCGTTGTGAGCATGCCGGGTGATGGTGTCGGCCGGGTGGTCCTCCCCGAGGCGATCCGCGTCCTCGACGCGGCCGGCTTCGACGCCGAGTACGTGCACGCCGACATCGGCTGGGAGTTCTGGATCCGGCAGGGCAACGCACTGCCCCAGCCCACGATCGACGCGCTCGCCCGGCACGGGATCGGTCTGTTCGGAGCCATCACCTCGAAGCCCAAGGACCAGGCGGCCGCCGAGCTGCCGGCGGACCTGCAGGGCAAGGGCCTCGTCTATTACAGCCCGATCGTCGGCATGCGCCAGCACTTCAACCTGGACATCTGCCTGCGCCCTTGCCACTCGTTCCCGGGCAACCCGCTCAACTTCGTGCGGCGCGGCGTGGACGGGCGGCTCGAGGAGCCGCGGATCGACGTCGCCATCTTCCGACAGAACACCGAAGGCCTGTACGCGGGCGTGGAGTGGACGAATCCGCCGCAGCCGGTGCGCGAGGCCCTGGAGACGCACCCGAAGATGAAGAGGTTCGCCGGCGTGCCGGGGGAGGACCTGGCGATCTCGACGCGCATCTTCTCGCGCCCCGCCTGCCGCCGCATCGTGCGGGCCGCATTCGAGTACGCCATTGAACACGGCTACGGGTCGGTCACCATCTGCGAGAAACCGAACGTGATCCGCGAGACCTCCGGCATGATGGAACAGGAGGCGCGCAACATCCACAAGGACTTCCCCAGCGTCCAGCTGTGGTCCACGAACATCGACGCGCAGATGATGTGGCTGACGAAGAACCCGGAGGACTACGGCGTCATCGTGTCGGGCAACATGTTCGGCGACATCGTCTCGGACGGCTTCGCGGGGCTCGTCGGCGGCCTCGGCTTCGCGGCGAGCGGCAACATCGGTGAAGAGGTGGCGGTGTTCGAGCCGACGCACGGCTCGGCGCCGAAGTACGAGAGGCTGGATCCGCCGATCGTCAACCCGATCGCGATGATCCTGGCCGGCTGCATGCTGCTCGACCACGTCGGCGAGACCGACAAGGCCGGGCGCGTCCGCGATGCGATCACCGCAGTGCTCAGCGAAGGTGTGGTCCGCACCTTCGACATGCTGCGCATCCCGGGTGGACCCGACGTCGTCCAGAAGGGCGCCGCTTCCACGACGCGGATGGCCGACGCCATCATCGCGAAGCTCTCGTGAGGCACTGTCACGCCCCCAGGCCGGAGCCGAAGCGGAGAGCGGTGCCGGAGCCTGGCCGCGGATCGAGGCGCGGCCGGCTCGCATGGCGGTGAAAGCGAAGGAGAGAGCCGTGGGCCAGACCCGCATCGAGAAGATCGCCCAGAGGTTCGCCGTGGACCTCCAGCCGGGCCACACGGTGCGCAGCGGCGACTATCTCTCCATGCGCCCGCGCCACGTGATGACGCACGACAACACGGCAGCCGTGATCCCCAAGTTCGAGAAGATGGGGGCGACACGCATCGCCGATCCGACGCAGCCGGTCTTCGCGCTCGATCACGACATCCAGAACGAGAGTCCCGAGAACCTGGCGAAGTACGAGCAGATCGGCAAGTTCGCGGCCGAGCACGGGGTGGCTTTCTTCCCGGCCGGACGTGGCATCGGGCATCAGGTGATGGTGGAGGAGGGCTTCGTCCTGCCGGGGACATTCGTCGTCGGCTCGGACTCGCACTCGAACCTGTACGGCGCCATGGGCGCACTCGGAACGCCGGTGGTGCGCACGGACGCCGCCGCCATCTGGGCGACGGGGCGCACCTGGTGGCAGGTTCCTCGGATCGCGCGCGTGTCGCTGCAGGGCGAGCTGCAGCCCGGCGCGAGCGGCAAGGACGTCATCATCACGTTGATCGGCGTCTTCAACGAGGACGAGGTGCTCAACTGCTGCGTCGAGTTCGAGGGGCCCGGCGTGCAGAGCCTGAGCATGGACGAGCGCATGACGATCGCCAACATGACGACCGAGTGGGGTGCCCTGGCCGGCATCTTCCCGTACGACGAGACATCGAGGAGCTATCTGCTCCGGCGCGCCGAGGTCATGCGGAAGCGCGGCGACGCCGAGCCGCGCCTGACGCCGGAGATCATCGAGCGCGCCGAGGCCGAGCTTCCCTCGGCCGACGCGGACGCCGAGTACGCCCAGGAGATCGAGTTCGACCTCTCGGCCGTCACGCCGTTCGTCGCCGGCCCCAACGAGGTCAAGACGATCGTCCCCCTGCCCGAGATCGAGGCGCAGAAGAGGAAGATCGACAAGGCGTTCCTGCTGAGCTGCGTCAACGGCCGCATCGAGGACTTCGCGCAGGCGGCGCGGGTGCTGGAGGGCAAGCATGTTGCCGGCGGCGTGCAGCTGTACGTCGCGGCCGCCTCGAGCGCCGTCGAGGAGGAGGCCACGCGGCGCGGCTACTGGGGCACGCTGCTCGCGGCCGGCGCCACGCCGCTGCCGCCGGGCTGCGGTCCGTGCATCGGCCTGGGCGACGGCATCCTCGCGGA
>JBHHXQ010000231.1:0-6021 GCA_046757105.1 Candidatus Krumholzibacteriia bacterium | reverse complement strand
CGCGGCGCACCCTGCCGGCCCGTCCCGCCCCCCCGGGCCCGCCGCCACGGGCGCTTCCACGCTCGGTGGTCGCTCTGCGGCGGCGGGCTGGCGGCTCGGGCAGGCTGCCGCTATGATCTGCGCCAGTCGGTCCAGGCGCAATCTCGCGCGTCGCTCGAACCGGGCGGTCGGGCCAGGAACGAGGAGGCCGGATGGCGTTCCGGGACGTGTCGAGCAAGGTCGACTTCGCAAAGCTGGAAGAAGAGGTCAACCAGATCTGGGAGCGCGAGCGCACCTTCGAGCGTTCGCTCGAGCAACGCCGCGGTGGACCCGAGTACGTGTTCTACGACGGTCCTCCGTTCGCCACCGGTCTGCCGCACTACGGTCACCTGCTCGCCGGGACCCTCAAGGACATCGTGCCGCGCTACCGGACGATGCGCGGCTCCTACGTGGAGCGCCGCTTCGGCTGGGACTGCCACGGTCTGCCGGTCGAGTTCGAGATGGAGAAGGAGCTGCACCTCGCCTCCCGGCGCGACATCGAGAACTACGGTGTCGCGCGCTTCAACGAATCGTGCCGCGGCATCGTGCTGCGCTACGTCACCGAGTGGCGCAAGACCGTGCGCCGCATGGGGCGCTGGGTCGACTTCGACAACGACTACAAGACGATGGACCCGAGCTACATGGAGTCCATCTGGTGGGTCTTCAAGCAGATCTGGGACAAGGGGCTGATCTACGAGGGCTTCAAGGTGATGCCCTACTGTCCGCGCTGCGCCACGCCGCTCTCCAATTTCGAGACCGCGCAGGGCTACCAGGACGTGCAGGACCCGGCGATCAGCGTGCGCTTCCGGGCCCATCCGCAGGCCGAAGAGGCGCTCGGCGCCGCGCACCCGCTCTACTTCCTGGCCTGGACGACGACGCCCTGGACGCTCCCCAGCAACCTGGCGCTGGCCGTCGGCGAGGACATCCCGTACGTGCGCGTCCTGGACGACGGCGAGGAGTACGTCCTGGCGCGCGACCGCGTGAGCGTCTACTGGAAGAACCCGGAGGACGTCGAGGTTCTCGAATCGTTCGGCGGCCGGCGCCTGCACGGGATGGCCTACGAGCCGCTGTTCCCGTACTTCGCGTCGCGCTCCGATCAGGGTGCCTTCCGCGTGTACGTGGCCGATTTCGTGTCGACGGAGGAGGGAACCGGCATCGTGCACTCGGCGCCGGGGTTCGGCGAAGACGACTACGCCATGGGTCAGCAGCTCGGGCTGCCGGTGGTCTGTCCCGTGGACGCCGAGGGACGTTTCACCGCCGAGGTGAGCGGCTACGCGGGCCGGTTCGTGAAGGATGCGGATGCCGACATCATCCGGCAGCTCGAGCGCGAGGGCAAGCTCGTGCACCGCGGCACGCTGCAGCACAGCTATCCGCACTGCTACCGCTGCGATTCGCCGCTCATCTACCGCGCCATCACCACGTGGTTCGTGCGCATCGACGACATCAAGCCGCGGATGCTCCGCAACAACGAGCAGATCCGCTGGGTGCCGGAGCACCTGCGCGAGGGCCGCTTCGGACAGTGGTTGCGCAACGCCCGCGACTGGGCGATCTCGCGTAACCGTTACTGGGGTGCGCCGCTGCCCGTGTGGCGCTGCGAGGGCTGCAAGGAGACCGTCTGTGTCGGCAGCATCCAGGAGCTCTGCGACCTCTCTGGCCAGCACGTGGAGGATCTCCACAAGCACTTCGTGGACGAGATCACCATCCCGTGCCAGGCGTGCAGAGGAGAGATGCGCCGCATTCCGGAGGTCCTCGACTGCTGGTTCGAGAGCGGCGCCATGCCGTATGCGCAGGGCCACTACCCGTTCGAGGGCAAGGAGCACTTCGAGTCGAACTTCCCGGCCGAGTTCATCGCCGAGGGCATCGACCAGACGCGCGGCTGGTTCTACACGCTCATCGTGCTGTCGACCGCCCTCTTCGACAAGCCGGCGTTCAAGAACGTCATCGTGAACGGCCTGGTGCTCGCTGCGGACGGCAAGAAGATGAGCAAGCGGCTCAAGAACTACCCGGAGCCCGACGCGGTCATCGACCGCTACGGCGCCGATGCTCTGCGTCTCTACATGATGAACTCGGCCGTGGTGCGCGGCGAGAACCTGCGCTTCTCGGAAGACGGCGTCAAGGAGGTGCTACGCAGCATCATCCTGCCGCTCTGGAACTCCTACAGCTTCTTCGCGACCTATGCCAACGTCGACGGCTGGGAGCCGGGGGACACGCTGCGTCCTTCGGCACGCTCGCGCGAAAACATGCTCGACCGCTGGATCCTCTCGGCGCAGCAACAGCTGATTCGCGTCGTCACCGAGTCGATGGAGGCGTACGAGCTCCAGCGCGCCATCGAGCCGACCGTGCGCTTCATCGACAACCTCACGAACTGGTACATTCGCCGCAGCCGGCGCCGTTTCTGGAAGTCGGCGGACGACCGCGACAAGGCCCAGGCCTACGAGACACTGTACGCGGTGCTGCTCGAGACCTGCCGGATCCTGGCGCCGTACACGCCGTTCATCGCCGAGGTCATCTACCGGAACCTGGTCGGTCCGGTGCGGGCGCGTGGTGATACGGTTCCGGACAGCGTGCACCTCTGCGACTGGCCGGAGCACCTGGCCGCAGAGGAGGACGTCGAGCTCGACGACCGCATGGACTTCGTCATCCGCGCCGTCTCGATGGGGCGCGCCCTGCGCACCGCGCACGGTCTGAAGGTGCGCCAGCCGCTCCGCGCCATCCACCTGGTCACGCGCGACCCGCGGGCGCGCGCCGCGCTGGCTGGGTTCACCGACCTCATCTGCGACGAGCTGAACGTCAAGCAGGTGCTGTTCGACGACCGCGAGTCGGAGCTGGTCGATCACTTGGTGAAGGCCAACTTCAAGTCTCTCGGGCCGCGCCTGGGGCGTGACGTCCAGAAGGTGGCCAGGGCGATCGCGGCGTTGCCGATCGAAACGGTGCTCGCGATCGAGGCCGGCTCCGGATACGAGCTCGAGGCCGACGGGGTGCGTGTGACGCTCGGGCCCGAGGACGTGATCGTCGAGCGGCGCGAGAAGGAGGGTCTGTTCGCCGAATGCTCCGGCCCTCTGACCGTGGCGTTGGACCGCGAGCTGACGCCCGAACTCGTCGTGGAAGGCCTGGCGCGCGAGTTCGTGAACCGGGTCCAGAACCTGCGCAAGGACGCCGAGCTGCACGTCGCCGATCGCATCCAGGTGCTCTACCACAGTGGCGCGCCCGAGGTGGGCGCCGCCGTGGAACGGCACGCCGGGACGATTCGCGCCGAAACGCTGGCCGTCGCTCTCGACGCGGTGCCGTCTCCCCCCGAGGGCGCCAGCGAGACGGAGCTGAACGGACACCCGGTCCACATCCGTGTCCGCAAGGTCAAGGGGACCTCGTGAATCGTCGCACCTTCCTCGGCCTCCTGGCCGGTGCACTACCGCTCGGAATCGCTGCCACCCCTCTCCGCGGTCGCCGCGCCGGCCTTGCGGCCGCCAGCGCGGCCGCCGCGCCGACCGGCACCTCGCCGGGCGCCGCCGGCACGGCGCCGGCGGCATCCGCACCCGGTGGGTCGCGGGCGATCCGGTACACGGCGGGCCTGCCGATCCATCGAGTGCGGCCCAAAACGGTCGGAGAGCCCTGCCGCACCTCGCTCGACGTGGCGCGCCGGCACATCCAGGCGCACTGCACGGACCCCAGTTTCGCGAACGGCGTCATCCACGGCGTCCGGGCGCTCGGACTCGAGCTGCCGCTCGGAGCCGGCGATCCGTACCGGCTCATCCTCGAGCGCTACACGCAGGAGAGCTACATCGAGGGGCAGGTCTTCCTGGAGGTGCCGGTGCATCACGAGGGCCACCGGCACGCGATGCTCAAGACGCTGGTCGAGAGGCAGTGCGATCTCGATCTCGAGTTCGAGCACGACGGCCGGATGTACCGCTTCCGGGACTACGTCGAGAGCGCCATCCGCCTGCACACCTACGATCTCGGACTTCTGCCGATCGACGAGCAGTCGTGGACCATCATGGCGCTCTCGCGCGTGACCCCGCCGTCGCGAGCCCGTTGGGCCAACGTGTACGGACAGACGATCGATCTGGAACGTATGATCGACGACACCTCCGAGGCGCTGCGCAGGGACACACGGCTCGTGCGCGGCGTCGACCTGCAGATGCAAGAGCTGCCACGCGATTGTCCCGCCCTGGCGCGCGCCTGCGGCGGGTTGCACATGCTGTACGCTCTGGCGGTGGCACTCTCCTCCGGCTACGAAACCCCGAGGCGCCGCCAGGAGTTCGCGGGGCACATGCGCACGCAGATGCGCCGCTTCACGTACGATCTACGGGTGATCGAGCAGGTCGAGGCGCTCAACGTCCCGCGCGTCGGTGAGGCGCGGGCGCGCGTGCGCGCCTTCGACGGCCGGCTCAAGTTCCTCGGGCACAGCTTCGAGGTGATCGGTGTCGTGGATCAGTTCGGCCTCTACGAGTTCTCGCAGGAGGAGCGCGCCGTCATCGACGCGGGTCGCGCCAAGCTGTGCGCGCTGCTGGCGGACAGCGCCACCATGAACCTGAGGCGCTACAAGGACGACCGTGTTCTCTTCGACAGCATCGTTAGCGGCTTCTGCCACGCCTACAACGGCCTGTTGATGAGCCCGGCCTGACGAATCGCGGTGAGGCGACACCTGGCCTGTGGAGGGTGATGCGATGCCCTACAACATCTTCTACATCGCCTTCTTCGCCATCGTCCTCGGCATTGCCGTGGCGTTGCTGACGCGCTTCGGCAAGCCGGCGCAGAAGCCCCAGGTGCTCCCGGAGCCCGCCTTCGAGGAGCGCCGGCAGCACACCTTCGACCGGCCCGTGGGCGCCGCGGAGCTGCGCGGGCTCGCCGTCCGTCTACTGGCGCGCTACGGCATCCAGGTCGAAGGCGAGGACCGCAGCTCGGATCGCGACTTCTACCTCATCGGGTCGAGCGAGGACCCGGTCGTGGGCGGGCGCTACGTGCTGAACTGCCACGTCGCCGAGGAGCAGGACGAGGTCCTGCCTCCGGAGCGCATCCTCGAGTTCCGTGATTTCGTGCGCGCCCAGGGGCTGACGCGCGGCGTCTTCGTGACCACCGGCTACTTCGCCAAGGAGAGCCGCTTCCTGGTCGAAGACGCCCCCGTGTCCCTGCTCTCGCGCGGGGACGTCAAGAAGCTGCTCGAAGCCTAGACTGGGAACCTGGCGGGCTGCTGGTTGGATGGCGGCTCTTCCGGAGGTGAGCGATGGATTTGGGATTGCGTGATCGGGTGGCCGTGGTGACGGGATCGAGCTCGGGGATCGGCTACGCGTGCGCGGAGGAGCTGGCGCGCGAAGGGGCGCGGGTCGTGCTGTGTGCGCGCAATGCGCCGAGGCTCGAAGCCGCGGTCGAGTTGCTGCAAACCAGCGCCGGCGTCGGACCGGAACGTGTGCTGGCGGAGGTCGCCGACGTCACGCGGCCGGATGACGTGGCGAAGCTCGTGCAACGCGCGTACGCGGGTTTCGGAACCGTCGACATCCTGGTGACCAATGCGGGCGGACCGAAGCCGGGGAGCTTCGCGGATCTCGAGGTCGAGGACTTCGAGAACGCGGTACAGCTCAACCTGATGGGCGCCATTCGCTTCACGCATGCACTGCTGCCGCGCATGGTGGAGCAAGGGTGGGGACGCATCGTGCACCTGACGTCGGTGTCGATCCGGCAGCCGATCGATCAGCTGACGGTCTCGAACACGGTTCGCAGCGCCTTCCTGGGCTTCACGCGATCGCTGGCCACGGAGTTCGCGAAGCACAACGTGCTCGTCCACAACGTGTGCCCGGGGGACACGCGCACCGAACGGCTGCGCCATCTCGAGGAGCATCTCGCCCGGACGCAGAACACCACACCGGAAAGGGTGCGCGCGGGGTGGGAATCGATGATCCCGGCCGGAAGGCTCGCGGACCCGAAGGAGATCGCCGCGGTCGTCGCCTTCCGGTGCTCCGAGCGCGCCGGCTACATGAGCGGACCCACGATCGCCGTCGACGGGGGCTA
>JBHHXQ010000230.1:0-6039 GCA_046757105.1 Candidatus Krumholzibacteriia bacterium | reverse complement strand
GGCCGCGGGCTGTGGAGCTACATGTGGGCGAACCGGCGGGAGCTCCTGTCGCGCACCCTGGAGCACCTGTACCTCTCCGGCGCCAGCCTGATTCTCGGAATCCTGGTCGCCGTACCTCTCGGCCTCGTACTCGAGCGGAGGCGGCGAACGGCCGAGTCCTTCATTCGCCTGGTGGGAACGTCGCAGACCATCCCTTCGCTGGCGTTGCTCGCCTTCATGGTGCCTTTCTTCGGAGTCGGCGAGCTGCCGGCCATCGTGGCGCTGTGGCTCTACGCGATCTTTCCGATTCTGCGCAACACGTACACCGGTCTGCGCGACGCGGGCCCGGATGCCGTGCAGGCGGCCGTGGCACTCGGGATGACGCCAGCACAGGTCTTGCGTCAGGTGCGGCTCCCGCTCGCCGCGCCGATCATCATGGCCGGTGTGCGGACGGCGGCAGTCATCACGGTGGGCACCGCCACGCTCGCGGCCTTCATCGGCGCGGGGGGTCTCGGGGAGCCCATCGTGTCCGGAGTGCAAAGCGTCGACAGGACTGTTATCTTGTCCGGGGCCCTGCCGGCGGCAGCCCTCGCTATCCTCGTGGACGGCGTCTTGGGTCTGATGGAAAGGCGACTGCGACCGCGTGGTCTGGAGAAAGCCGGGTGAGGGCTCGTGAGACCACGCGCGGCCGATTCCCGAACCCCTGGCCGGCACGGTTGAGGCGTCCGGCAGCAGGAGAAATGCGATGGGTATGCATCCGGAATCCGTGCACTGCGGCGACGTGGTCATCGACGTGCGTCTCGAGGATCAGGACCGCAAACGCGTCCTCGACGGCATTCGAAGAGGGCTGCTCCGGACGCCGCGTGAGATCTCGCCGCAGTTCTTCTACGACGAGCACGGCTCGCAGCTATTCGTGAAGATCACCGAGCTGCCCGAGTACTACCAGACCCGGCCGGCGCGCGCGCTCCTCGAGAGGATCGCGGACGAGAGCGTGCGTGAATCCGGCGCCGAGGTGCTCGTCGAGCTCGGCTCCGGCGCCGCCACCAAGACACGCGTGCTGCTGGACGCCATGAACCGCTCCGACCGGCTCGGTGTCTACGTGCCCTTCGACGTGAGCGAGGGAATCGTCCGGCGGACCGCCGGAGAGCTGGTCTCCGAGTATCCAGGACTGCACGTCCATGCGGTGATCGGCGAGTTCATGGAGCACATCGACGAGATCCCGCGTCATGGCAGGCGACTGGTCATCTTTCTCGGCGGAACGATCGGCAACTACGACCGGGTGAGCGCGCGACGCTTCCTCTCGCGGGTCGCCGAAGCCACGCGCCCGGGCGAGTCTTTTCTCCTCGGCACGGACCTGATCAAGGACACGGCGACGGTCGAAGCCGCGTACAACGACGTCCAGGGTGTGACCGCAGAGTTCAATCGCAACATCTTGCGCGTGATGAATCGTGTCGCGGACGGTGACTTCGACCCCGAGGGCTTCGAGCACAGGGCTCTCTACGACGAGTCGAACCACTGGATCGAGATGCGTCTGGTCGCGTCCCGCGCGCAGGCGGTGCGGCTGGCCGCGATCGGAATGCAGGTGCATTTCCGCAGCGGTGACGGCATCCGCACGGAGATCAGCGCGAAGTTCGACCGCCAGCGGGTGGAGCAGCTCCTCGGCGCCAGCGGCTTCCGCATGACCGGCTGGTACACGGATCCACAGCGGCTCTTCGCGCTGACCCTGGCTCGCCGGATCGAACGTCAGCCCTGAAACGGGGCCACGCGCCGCGAGGTTCGAAGGCGGGCCGGCCCCGCATCTTCGCGAAGCGACGACGGGATCCGTTGGTGGAACGTCCCCCATTCGCGCCACGACGTCTCGGTGAACTCGCCCGCGTAGTCGGCCCCGGCATCGTCGTCGCCGCCACCGGTGTCGGCGCCGGCGACCTGGTCGCCGCCGTCAAGTCGGGCGCCACCTACGGGCTGCCGCTGTTGTGGTGCGCGGTGGTCGGTGCGCTTCTCAAGTTCGCCCTGGCCGAGGGAGTCGCACGCTGGCAGCTCGCCACCGGCTTCACGATTCTGGAAGGCTGGGGGCGGCTCCTGGGCGGCACGGTACGCCTTCTGTTCCTCGCCTATCTGCTGCTGTGGACCTTCGTCGTCGCGGCGGCCCTGATGTCAGCGTGCGGCCTGGCCGCGCACGCTCTGTTTCCCGCCATCCCCCTGAACGTCTGGGCCATTCCGCACGCCGTGGGGGCGCTCGCGTTCGTCTGGCTGGGCGAGTACGGCGGCTTCGAGAACGCCATGAAGGCGGTCATCGGGGTCATGTTCGTGTCGATTCTCGGGAGTGCGTTCGTGCAGGGGCCCGCCGCCTCCGAGGTGCTTCGGGGACTCCTGGTTCCGCAGGTCCCGCCCGGTGGCACGGTGCTCGTGATGGGTGTGATCGGCGGGGTCGGAGGCACGCTGACGCTGCTCTCCTACAACTACTGGATGCGCGGGGAGGGCTCGGGATGGCAGCGGGCGGTGCGGTTCGATCTCGGCGTCGGATACCTGCTGACCGGACTGTTCGGGGTCGCCGTGATCCTGCTGTCGGGCGTGGTGCTCCTGCCGCGGGGCATCGAGATCACCGGGAGCCACGGGGTCCTGCGGATGGCCGCGCTGCTCGGCGAGAGCTTCGGACGGCCCGGCGAGCTGGTGTTTCTGGTCGGCTTCTGGGGAGCGGTCGCGAGCTCCCTCCTCGGCGTCTGGCAGGGCGTCCCCTACCTGTTCAGCGACACCGTGGCGCTGCTGCGACGCGGCACCGAGTCGAGCCTCGACGCGACCGTATCTCGCCGCGGCTGGGTCTATCGCGGCTACCTGCTGTTCATGACCTTCCCCCCGATGCTTCTCTTGCTCCTCGGGCGACCCGTGTGGCTGGTGGTCGCCTACGCTGCCCTCGGCTCCCTGTTCATGCCCTTCCTCGCCGTCACACTGCTGTTCATGAACAACCGCCGGTCCGAGATGGGCGGACTGAAGAACGGTCTGCTGGCCAATGCCTCGCTCGTCCTGTGCGTGCTGCTCTTCGTGTATCTGGCGGTCGTCGAGATTCTCGGCAGGATCTTCGACTGAGGCCGGCGTCTCGCCCCCCTTCCGGAGAGCGCGTCCCGATGCGCTTCCGGAGCACGCGTCCCGACCACCTCCCCCCGTCCCGGCCCTTTTCGAAGCGCTCGTCCCGGCGTCCATTCCCGGACCCCTGGAACCCATCGGCGCCGGGGTCGCGCAGGGCCTTCGAGGTGGCGGCTGGGGGGGCATTGGAATAAGCTCGCCGGCGCAATCGATACGAGCACCCCGATGTGTGGACCCCAGGGCTACAGCATCCGCGACGCGGGAGGGAGCTTCCATGGCGAGGACACAGAGAGACACGACCCTCGACGAGCTGTGCATCAACAGCATCCGTGCACTTTCGATGGACGGGGTGCAGCGGGCCAACTCCGGCCACCCGGGCACCGCGATGGCGCTGGCGCCCCTCGCCTACCTGCTGTGGATCCGGCACTTGCGCCACAATCCGGCGGATCCCGCCTGGCCCGAGCGGGACCGCTTCGTTCTCTCGTGTGGCCATGCCTCGATCCTGCTCTACAGCCTCCTGCATCTGAGCGGCTACGACCTGCCGATGCACGAGCTGCAGAAGTTCCGTCAATGGCAAAGCCGCACGCCCGGGCATCCGGAGTTCGGGCACACGCCGGGCGTGGAAACGACGACCGGCCCGCTCGGACAGGGGTTCGGCAACGCGGTCGGCATGGCGCTCGCGGAGACGCACATGGCTGCGTCGTTCAACCGGCCAGGTCACGACGTCGTCGATCACCGCACGTGGTTCCTGGCCAGCGACGGCGACATGATGGAGGGCTTGTCGCACGAGGCCGCGTCGATCGCCGGACATCTGCGCCTGGGCAAGCTCATCGGCTTCTACGACGACAACCACATCACCATCGACGGCCCCACCGAGCTCACCTGCAGTGACGATGTTTCCAAGCGTTTCGATGCCTACGGATGGCACGTGCAGACGGTGGCGGATGGCAACGACCTCGAGGCGCTCGACCGTGCCATCCGCGAGGCGCAGGACATGCTCGATCGCCCCTCGCTCGTCATCGTGCGCACGCACATCGCCTACGGCAGCCCCCACAAGCAGGACACACCCGAAGCCCACGGCGCGCCGCTCGGCGAGGACGAGGTGAAGCTCACCAAGGAGAACCTCGGTTGGCCGTCGCAGGAGCCGTTCTTCGTTCCGGAGGAGGCGCGTGCGGCCTGGCTCGAGTGCGAGAAGCGCGGTGCGGCGTTGCAGATGGAGTGGCAGAAGAAGTACGACGTCTACAGGCGGGTCCATGCGGACGCGGCGCTCGAACTCGAAAGGCGGCGGCGCGGCGAGCTGCCGGACGGCTGGGAGAGCGCCCTGCCCCGATTCGGCACCGAGGACGGCCCCATGGCGACGCGTGCCGCCTCGGGCAAGGTGCTGAACGCCGTCGCCGAGCGACTGCCCGAACTCGTGGGAGGCTCGGCGGATCTGGCGCCGTCCAACAACACGTTGCTGCACGGCTCCGGGAACTTCAGCCACAGCGACCGCGCCGCGCGCAACCTGCGCTTCGGGATCCGCGAGCACGGGATGGGCACGGTGCTGAACGGCATGGCGCTGCACGGCGGCCTCATTCCGTACGGCGGCACCTTCCTGGTGTTCTCCGACTACATGCGTCCGTCGATCCGACTCGCCGCCCTCATGGGGTTGCACGTCATCTACGTCTTCACGCACGACTCGATCGGTCTCGGCGAGGACGGCCCGACGCATCAGCCGATCGAGATGCTTCCCACGTTGCGGGCGATTCCCCGCCTGACGGTGATCCGCCCGGCCGACGCCGTGGAGACGGTGCACGCCTGGCGCGTCGCGCTCCAGCACCGCGACGGCCCCGTCGCTCTCGCACTCACCCGCCAGAAGCTCCCCATCCTCGCGAACACGGAGGATGCCGCCGCCCGCGGCGTCGAGAGGGGGGGCTACGTGCTCATGGACGCCGATGCCGGCACGCCGCAGATCATCCTCATGTCGAGCGGCTCCGAGGTGGCGCTCGCCGTCGAGGCCCGCGAGAAGCTGGCTGCGTCCGGCATCGCCGCCCGGGTGGTCAGCATGCCGAGCCTGGAGCTCTTCGCCGCCCAGGACGTCGAGTACCGCGACACGGTTCTGCCGCCGGACGTGCGCGCTCGGGTGGCGGTCGAAGCCGCGCAGCCCATGTCCTGGTACCGCTGGATCGGCAGCGAAGGCGAGGTTCTGGGCATCGAGCGCTTCGGCGCCTCGGCCGCCTACCAGCGCATCTACGAAGGCTTCGGCCTCACCGCCGAGCACATCGCCACACGCGCGGCCGGCCTGGTGCGTCGCTAGAGGCCACCCGGCCCGGTGGCGGTGGCTGCGGCGGGCTCGCTGGACGCGACGTCGGGGGGCGCACCCTCCGGCGCGGGCACCGACTCGTCGCGGCCGGCCGTCGCGCCGCCGGATCCTGATCCATACGCGCGTGGACTGCAGCGCCGGAGCGCTCGAGAGGGTGGGCGGGGCGGAGCCGCGTTCCGGTCGCCGTCCCGAGCAGGGCTGACGAGAAACGTCAGTCTGCGGCCTAGGGGGTCCAGTCGGAGGTGGTTTCGACCTCGACGGCGTAGCCGTCGCCGGGCAGCAGGACGAAGTTCGTGCCGCTCCAGATGCCGCCGTTCCAGTCGTACTCCTGGTAGACCTGATTCGGCGCAAAGCGAACGATGCGCGAGACGACGCTCGGGTAGGTCCCCCGGTTGATGTCGTTCACGAGGTTGCTGGCGAAGAAGAGCGGGGTGTGCACCGGCACGCTGATCCAGTTCAGGCTGCCGTCCACCGGGTTCGGCGTCAGCCGAACCGACGTGCCCTCGTCGTGGGCCCCCACGATGATGGCGTCGAGATCCGCCCGGATGGTGACCGCCACCGCTTGACCCGGCGTGAGTGTGAAGTTGGTGCCGGTCCACTGCCCTCCGAGATGCACCCAGCTCTGCGGCGACTGCGTCCCCACGTCCCAGCGCAGGACCTTCGTGCACGGACCGGAG
>JBHHXQ010000229.1:0-6105 GCA_046757105.1 Candidatus Krumholzibacteriia bacterium | reverse complement strand
GGCGTTGCGGTGTGCGCGCACCCTCGCCGCCAGTACCAGGTCGAGGTCCGGCACCACCTCGGTCCCGAGCCGCGAGACACGGAAGTCGTTGCGCACCGACTCCGGAATCGGCTCCGCGGCCAGCCGCCGCTGGTTGATGTCGCGATTCCGTAGGCCGAACTCCAGGGTCGCTAGCGCATCGACCTCACGGAGCCAGTCGGCCGTCATGGTGATCGCCATGGCATTGCCCGACGTCTTCTGCACGTCGTCGATGCCCATGCACGAGAGGAAGTCGAGGATCGAGTGTTGCCAGCAGGTGAGCGTGGACGACGCGAGATCGGCGTTTTCCTTCGGGTCGCGTGCCGCAACCGCCTCGACGACCGGTCTCGGGTCGGCTCCCTTCGAGACGTCCGCGAAGTCGCCCGACAGCGCCAGCTCGGCCAGGTGCGTGGCCGAGCCGCCGTTGGCGCCCAGCAGCACCGCCTCGTAGATCGCCGACGCCGAGGACACCGCGTCGGTGTCGCCACCGGCCGTGACCAGCTGCACGCGCGAACGCAGCCGCGCGCTCTTGAGCAACGCATCGACGGCCGGAATCAAGCGGTAGGACTTCTCCGCTGCGGCGTGTATGTGCAGCATGGCGACGCACGGGGCGTGCGCCGCCGCGTACAGGTGCTTCCAGAAGCGATCGCCGTAACGCAGGTACACGGAAACGATCAGCTGCGGATGCTCCTCCTGCAGACGCCCGAGCACCTGCTGCAACGCCCCCACCTCGAGCGAGGCGGACACCTGGATCTCGATCATCCGACTCGTGTCAGCGAGCTCGCCCACCAGCGCCCAACCGCCCGTCTCGCGTGCGACCTCGTTCGGGACCAGCTCCTCGGCGGGGATGCGCACCAGGAGGTGCTGGAGCTCGCTCCGGTATTCGCTCTCGTGCAGGTGATAGGTTGCGCTCTCGACGATGACGCGGGTCGACGTCCTGAGATCGTGCTCCGGATCGGTGCGAGCGATGGCGTCGAGATAGGCCCGTTCCATGGTGATGCCGTCCGAGTGCGGCAGCGGTCCCACGAGCATGGGCAGGTCGAGGCGCTCCGACGGCAGATCCAGAACGTGCGCCTCGTCACCGTCGTGGTACACAAGCGCTGGTTCGCGTCTCAGGAGGTCCCAGGCCGTCGAGAACTCTTCGCGCAGGCCGTCGTTGGCGGGGTGCGTGATCGCCGCGTGCGAGAAATAGCTGCGCCAGTAGTCGTGGTGCCAGGCAGCGCCGATCGTCAGCGGCTCGGTGCGGAAGCGCTCCTTCGCGACGCGGTCCAGGTCGAAGCTGGAGATCTCGAGCTCCGGTAGACCACGCGAAGCGCACGAGTAGCGCCCCAGGAAAGCGCGGCTCCGGCGCGCCGGCGACCACGACCAGAAACCCCGCTCCGGGATGCCGGCGCGACGCAGAAGCGCAGCCAGCAGGCGCTTGCCGCGCTCGTGGTCGCGGACGCTCGGCGCGGCAGGATCCACGATCAGCGTCAGCAGTTCCTCCCACTGGCGGAAGCGCCGCATCAGTTCGGCATCGCCCGTCTTGAGTTCGGTCGCGGAGCTCATGCGCCCTTCCCTTCCGTGCCAGCGCTTTCGAACGTGCGCAGGACCTCGAAGAACTCGCGCCCAGGGGCCTCCATGACGCGCAGCGTGCGCCCGCCGTTCTCGAGGTTGGCCGGACACACCTCGACACAGCTGCCGCACCCGACGCAGAGCGACAGATCCGTGGTGATGCGCCGCAGGTCGTAAACGATCTCGTACTCCTTGTTCGCTTCCGTCGGACACACCGAAACGCACACCCCGCAGTGGATGCAGGTCTCCTGCGGCCCGGAGTCGTTCTCGGCACGGAACAGGAGGAACCGCACCTCCCCCGGCAGCGACGCCGGCGTGCGCTGCAGATAGCCGCCGGGCCGCACTTCCAGGAAGTCGCGCGTGTAGCCCTCGGAGAGACGCAGGTGCGTGAGGATCGCCACGTGGCGCTCACGCCGCTCCGCTTCGTACGCTCCGGCGCGCTTCTCCATCAGTGCGTACAGATCGAGGTGCGGAATGTCGGCCTGGCAGACCTCTTCGCAGTTGCCGCAACGCGTGCAGAGATCGAGAAGGAGTTGCCCGCTGCCCTGCAGGCTCGAGCCCTCGGTCAGACGCTCGCCGAGGTGCGTCAGCATCTGCGGCAGGCGGATCTTGGCGTCGTGGAAGACCGGGCACACCGAGTTGCACTCGCCGCAGTTCACGCAGCCGCGCGCGCGCCAGGCCAGCGACTCGAGCCGCGAGGCCATCTGTACCGCCTCACGGTCGGCCGCCTCGGCCCGTGCACTCCGCGTGCGGTCCACGGGTGTCGCCGGCGCGCGGGCACCGATCAGTGCGCGGAATAGCTGCGAGAACGGCGGGGCCCCGTACAGCCAGCGCATCACCCGCACGCCGCCGGGGAAGGTGGCGCGGAAGACTCCTGCGACACCCGGCACACGGAACGTCGGTTCGAAGAAGACGCCGGGGTTGAGGATGCGTTGGCGGTCGGCGAGCCTCTTGGAGCGGCGCATGCGGCGCGCCTCGCCGGAGCGGTACTTCTTGCGGTAGAAGGGCGATTGCCAGCGCCCCAGCACGTACGGCTCGCCGTCGTAGCGTGCCATCGCGAGATCCACCAGCATCGGTGCCAACAGCACCTCGAACAGGAAGCCGCGGCGCGGGCCGGGTGTCCGGTAGCCGGCGAGAGCCAGGGCGCGGCCGTCGCCGAAGAAGTAGACCTCGCCCTCGAGATGGATCCCCACACGTGATGCGAGCCGCACCGCACGTTCCAGAAAGCGCTCGATGTGCGGCGCCGGCATGAGGACCTCGGCGGCGAGGAAGCCGGGACCCAGACGCTTGGCCTGCTGCGGCCGGAAGCGATCGGCGAACCAGCGCCGAGCCTCCTCGTGGTCGCGGCGCACTCTCCACTTGCCGCCCGTGTCCAGACCCGACTCGAAGCGATCGGCCTGCTCGGGGTCGTCGAAGTCGACGTAGACGGCAGGTTTTGCCTCGTGCTCGAGGTCGTTCCGGATGGCGCGGGCAGCGGCCACGTGGCCCCTCGAGAGGTACCTGAGGTTGGCGGGCGGGCAGCGTCGCGCCCTCGCCGTCTCGTCCACCCAGTGAACGAAGCGCAGCGCCTCGGAGTCTTCCTCGAACTCGAAGTAGAACGGCTTCATGCGCGGAAGCGGATGCACGTCCACCGTGAAGTTGAGGAGCACACCGAACTGGCCTTCGGTCTGCGCCAGGTCGTGAAGACGCAGCGCCGGGTAGCCGTGCTTCTCCAGCCACTCCTCGGCTGCTTCGGGGGTGAAGCGTTGCGACCTCTCCCCAGGGCCGTGGACGTCCAGGCGCCCGTCGTCGTGGAAGCGGACGTGCTCGCCGCGTGGCAGGACCGCGGAGACCGCCCGCACCTGGTCCTGGATCGGACCGTACTTGAAGGAGTTGAGACCGAGGCCTCCGGCGCTGAACCAGCCCGCCAGCGTGCCCCCCAAGTTGGAGGGATAGGTCTTCAGCGCCAGGCCCTCTCGGGCGAGCTTGTCGTGGATCTGCTTCAGGCGCACGCCGGCACCGATCACGGCCACGCGGTCCTTGGAATCCACCCGCACCTCGTCGAAGCGCGACATCTCGAGCAGCAGGCCGCCGTCGTTGGGGACCGCACCTCCCATGGCGGTGCTGCCAGCACCGCGCGTGGCGAGCCCCACGCGGTTGCGCCGCGCCCACTCCAGGGCGACCTCGAGCTCGCGGGGCGTGCGCGGCTGGAAGGCCAGGTCGGGTGTGGCGCGCGTCAGGAGGCGTGTGAAGAAGGGACCCAGGTAGACGTTCTGATCCCGGTCGAGTTCCGAGCGCATGAGCCCGTCGATGACGATGCGGCCGCGCAGGCTCCGGCGCTCGAGCGTGCCGTACTCCAGAGCTTCCACGACAGCGGCCTGCAGCCCTGCCGCCAGCTTGCGGCTGCGTGCCGGCTCGCGGGATTCGACCGACTCGTCTCCGCGGCCGAAGAAGTGCAGGAGGTCCGGGATCTTCTCGCGTATGAGGGCCGCCGCACGATCCCGCGGTAGAGCCCGGAACTCATCGAGATCGATCCCCACATGGCTGTTGAAAAAAGAAAACCCCTTCATCGCTTGGAGGCCCCGCAAGCTTGCTCGAGGTGGAGGTTTTGATGTGAACTCCGGCAGCGACAGGCTGCAAGAAGGGTACCACGGGGGGCTACGAGGCTTCGGAAGGAAGCGTGGCTCCGCGGCCCCGAACCGACCGCCGGGCCGGCCTCTCGAGTCCGGCGCGGATGGATCGACCGCGTGGTGCACGCTCCCGCCTGGAGTCCACCCTCGTCAGAGAGCGCAGGTGCGGAAACCCGCGAACACATCGCGGCGGTGTGGCTGGAAGAAGTTGCGGAACGTGTTGGACACGAGACGCGATCGCGTGGCCCATGCGCCCCCCTTCAACACCTTGCGAGAGCCGAACCAAGGTGCCGAGTACTCCCTGTACGGAGAGTCGACGACGTATCCGGGGAAGGGGTAGAAGTCCGACGCCGTCCATTCCCAGACGTTTCCCAGCATCTGCCGGCAACCGAAGGCACTGTCTCCGGAAGAGAACGCGCCGACGGCAACGCATCCCAGGAAGCGGGAGTCCAGGTTGGCGCGTTCCGGAGAAGGCGGCGCGTCGCCCCAGGGGTATCTTCGTTTGCGCTCCGTGATGCCGTTGCCGTCGGGAGCCGGCTCCGCGCTCGCGGTCATCTCCCACTCTGCTTCGGTCGGCAGCCTCCGCCCCGCCCAGTTGCAGTAGGCCTCGGCTTCGTACCAGTTCACGTGAACGACCGGAGCCTCCCCCTCCAGAGGAACGAAGCGGTCGAAGTTCCTCCGCAACCATCCGTCTCCGCCGCGACACCAGTAGACGGGACGATCGGCCCCGTTCTTCACACGCCAGACCCACCCCTGGTGACTCCACAGGTCGGCGCGCTGATAGCCGCGGTCGTCGACGAACTCGGCGAATTCGGCGTTCGTCACCGGAACGCGGGCAATCCTGAAGGGATCGATCTCCACGGGGTGGGCCCACTTCTCGTTGTCGAACACGAAGGGGGCGTCCGGCGTCGCACCGAGCCGAAACGTGCCGCCCGGAACCTCGACGTCACCACCCGCTGGCTCGGCACCGGGCTGGGCACCGCCGGGGTGAAGGCCGAGGCGAGGCGCCGGGTACTCCAGGGTCTGTCTCATGTAGGTGAACGCCTCGCCGTGCATGTCTTCGTGAAGAACCGAGAGCTGATAGCAGTAGGTCTCCGCGGCCGTGGGGTCTCGGGAACCCAGCCGGTGGACGACTCGTTCCAGAACCCGACCCATGTAGGACAACGTTTCTCGCCTCGAGGGAAGGGGCAGACCCCATCGATCATCGTGGTCCACCTTGAACGAATCATACAGATTCTCGGCTCCTTCCAGGTGGAAGGGAGTGGAATCGAGGTTCTGCAACAGGAACACGTCGTGGAAGAACGCGACGTGTCCGAGCTCCCAGAGAAGAGGATTGACGATGTCCATTCTCGGCACGGTGAGCCGCTCGTCGGCCAGATCGGCGACCAGCTTCAGGGTGCGTTCGCGCGCATCCTGGACCAGCTCGATGAGCCGATCCGCCGAAGGTCTGAATCGTTCGTTCATGGGCACCTCGAGCAGGCGTCCGGATGCAGGGGGCCGGATCCCTGTCCATGCGACGATCGATGCGCGACGCGCAGGTCGCGCCCACCGAAGTCCGCGAGACCGGCTTGCGAGTGTAGTGCATCTTCCATGGTGCAGGAAGAACGCGGCCTGGGGTGTTGGTGTGCAAACCGGGGCCGGTGCGGGACCGCGACGGGAGGACCGACCGCGTTCTTGTCTCGTCGGCGCGCCGCGGTCGTGATGCGCCGGACCGCGGTGCCGGCGAGCTTCCTGCGAGCGCCGGCCTTGCGGGGCGCGGCGCGTCTCGCAGTGCCGCGCCGCAGCTACGCGCGACCGTGGGCGTCGCTGGCGCCGCCGGCGGACGCAGCGGCCGCCGCACGGATCTCCGCATCCAGGCCCGACGTGAATGCGACGGCCAGCAGGTACAGGAACACCGGCAGGAGTGACGTGAGACGGAAGCCGG
>JBHHXQ010000228.1:0-6122 GCA_046757105.1 Candidatus Krumholzibacteriia bacterium | reverse complement strand
CGGGCTTTGCCGATCGCACCCGATCCGGTTGGACCGGGCCCTGGCGACCGCTTCGGAGAGTTCTGCTGCCATGTGCGTCTCGAGATTGCCCGCAAGCGCTGCTGCCTTGATGGTCACGACACTCCTGTCCGCGGCGCATGCCGTCGAACGGGCGGGCGCTCCGCGGACGCCGTCCTGGGTCGAAGGCTACACGCTCGTGGTTCTGGATGCGGGAGCGGACCTGCATGCCGCGGCGCGTCTGGTGCAATCGCAGGGGGGCGCCGTCGCGCTCGTGGTGCCGCCGCGGCTCCTGACCGGCTGGGTTCCGCCGGCGAGCGATGCCGCGCTCCTGGGGCGAGCCGGCATCCGCGCCATCCACCGCACACCGCCGCGGTCCTTCCCGGCGAATCTCGAGGATCGAGCCGCTCAGGCCGCCTGGCGCCTGTTCGCGCGCGCCAAGCGGGGTGAGCTGAACGTCGCATCGACACGGATGCCGCCGAGCGCTCTGCCACTCCGAGGCGATGCACTGGATCCGGGGCAGATCTCCGTCGAGCGGGTCCTCGACAATCTGCGGGGCGTGGGGCTCGATCTGGATGCAGCCGTGCGCACGCAGGGCGACGCGAGCGAGCCACTGCAAGGCACGAGCCTGGGGCCGGATCGCGACACGAACGTCGAGCCGGACGGCGAGGCACGTGTGCAGCCGCCCAGCGACACCGGCGCGCGGCTGGACCTCGAGCCGGGTCTACTGCCCGCATCCGTCCTGACCGGGAACAGCGACTACATGACCGGCACCGTCTCCGTCACGTTGTTCTTCGTCGAGAGCGACGGAAGCGGTGAGGATCCGGACCTCCACGACTGGACGGCGCAAGGCGAGCAGGAGACGCTGGAGGCGGCGCTCGCGGGGCTCACCTTCTGGGCCTGGCAGGCGCGGAACTCCCCGGGTTGCTGGGTCGCCTTCTGCGTGCGCACCTACTTCGCAACCGAGGATGCGCGCTGCTCCCAGTGGCGCGAGCCCGTCCTGCACGGTGGCCTCGATTTCTCCTCGGCGATCTACGACGTTCTCGGCAACTTCGGCTTCACGAGCGGCAGCGCGGTCGACCGGGCCACGGCGTTCGACTTCCACCGGCGCTTGAGCCACCGGACGGATTGGGCCTACTGCGCCTTCCTGGCCGCCAACCCGACCGGCCCCTTGCGGTTCGCCGACGGCAGGCGCGCCTACGCCTACGCCGGAGGACCCTACGTCGTCTCCTTGCAGAGGATCGGCGCGCCCTTCGACTACGTGTTCGCGCACGAGTCGGCGCACATCTTCCGCGCCTGCGACGAGTACCCCTCGGGCTGCTCGAGCTGCGGACCCTGCTACAACACCGGTGTGGACAACGGGAACTGCGCGCGCTGCAACCGCGCTTCGGTCTCCTGCATCATGCGGCAGGCGACGTACCTGCTCTGCTCGTGGACCCGCGGGCAGATCGGCTGGTGGCGCGACCCCTGCGCCCCCGAACCCCTGGCGCCGCCCGTGTTGAGCAGCGTCACGCCCGCCGAGATGGAGCGGGGATCGCGCGGGTTCGTGGTTCTCGAGGGGGCGTACTTCACGTACGGCATGCAGGCGCACTTCGGCTACGACATCCAGGTGCTCTCGAGCCTCTACATCTCGCCCAGCAACTACCTTCTGGATCTGAGCGTCGATCCGGATGCGTTTCCGGCCAGGCGCGACGTCCACCTGACCGCCGCCGACATGCAGACGACCCGCCTGACACACGGTTTCAGCGTCGTCGGGGTCCCCTCGGATGCGCAGCGGCCGCCACACACGCTCGTCCTGCATCCCGTCTCTCCGAACCCGACGAACCCCGGAGCGCAGGTGAGCGTCGAGCTGCCGGGGTCGATGCCGGTACGCCTGAGCGTGCTCTCGGCCTCGGGTCGGCTGGTGCGCGAGCTCTTCGCCGGACGCGCGGGGCCCGGGACGCAACGCTTCTTCTGGGACGGACGCGACGCGGCCGGCAACGGCGTGCCCTCCGGCGTCTACTGGGTCCGTTTGATTGCCGGCTCCCACGAACAGTCGCGCAAGCTCGTCCTGGTGAGATAGGGAAAGCGACACGCGTGTCCGGTGGAGGTCCGTCAGCGCACCAAGAAGCCCTTGGCGTGGAAGGTGTGCGTGGGTGTGCCGACGCTGTAGAGGTAGACGCCGGTGGGCAAGCGGCGGCCCGCATCGTCGCGGCCGTTCCAGAAGAAACCGTCCTGAAGATTGCCGGCGACGCTGCGCACGCGCCTGCCGGCCACATCGTGGACGTGCAGCGTCGCCGGGACCGGCAGGTTCGCCGCCGCGGATCGCCACCCGTTCGCGAACGCGAGTCGGGCTCCTGCCGGGGCGAACACCGTGATCCGCACCGTCGATGCGAACGGGTTCGGGACCAGACGCAGCGCCGCGCTGGGTGGCACGGCGCGTCCTCGGGCGCCCGAAGCATCGGTCGGAAGGTCGAACGGATACTCGAAGATCTGCACCTCGAGGTCGCCGTTCCAGTCGCTGGCGTCGAACCGGTAGGTGCCCGGCTGCTGCACCGAGACGCGGATCGTGCCTCCACCGAGGTCCTCGAAGTAGGGTTGGCTCACGGTCTCGGCGACACCGTAGCGCAGATCCAGATCGATCTCCTCGGCCCACAGCTCGATCTCCAGCTCGGTCTCCTCGTCGAGGACGAAGTCGTCGAAGAGGACGTGGGTGACTATCTGCACTTCCCCGTCGCTCTGGTAGCGCCGAATGGGCGAGGAGGCGCCTTCGATGTGGCGCGTCATGATCGGCTGGCCGATCCCCCAGCGCGCCAGAACCGCAGGCGAACGCACGCGGCTCTCGAAGACGACCTCGCCCGGCCTCCAGTCCCAGAACGGCAGGCTGGGCTCGTGGATGTCGGTGACCTGCGCGCGTGTCATCGTCACCGTGACCCGCCGCCTCTGGGTGAAGAAGGTGGCCGCCTGAGCCCAGGCGCCGGGGTTCTCGCGCAGCCGGTAATGGGTGTCGTGGAAGAATCCCAGCATGGGGGGCATGCCGAGGAATCGCGCCGGCTCGGTGACGTCGCGGAAGTAGGCGTCCGGCAGACTCTGCACACCGTCGTTGGGCGCGAACTCGCCGTAGAGGAGCATGGCCGCCGTGAGAGCGCGGTCGTTGAGACGGTCGTCGGTCGAGCCGATCTGCCCGATGAGGATGCCGGCGTAGAGCGGGTTGTCCGCCTCGGTGCGCGGCGTATGCAGGTTGGCGTCGATCCAGTCGTAGTGCATCTGTTGCACGTCGAGGGGCGGCGCCTCGACGAGCTCCCACAGACCGATGAGCTCGTCCTGACTCGCGGCCCAGCTGCCGTTCAGCACCCCCTCCACGCTGAGCCAGCGCGCGACACGGCCTTCCCCGGACAGGCCTCCGACGTTCTTCTCGATCAGCCAGCGAACCACGAACGATCCGAAGCTGGCGCTGACGAAGTTCACCTGCTCGGCGCCCGACCTCTGCATGACATGCCGCGCGTACTTGGCGACGATCAGCGCGTAGCGCGGAACGCCGCCGCCCCACTGCGCAGTGATCTGGTCGATCTCTGCGATGTCCTGGGCGACGTACCAGGAAGGCGGCGTGTCGCCGTAGTAGGTCGTCGCGGTGACGACGTTCGGCAGGAAGGCGGCGCCGGGCTGGTGGATCGTCGGCAGGCCGACGAGGGCGGCGACATCGTCGAGAAGCGGCTCCGCGACGTCATCTCCGTAGACCCCGTGCAGGTCGACGCCGTCACGACTGAAGCCGTGCACGTAGATCGTCGCGGTGCGGTCCGGATCGTGGCTCGCGAATCCGGGGGGTGCGAGCACGATCAGCGACCATGCCGCGAGGGCATGGGCAGCGATGCTCGAAGCGACACGCATGGAGGCTCCCCACTCGTTCGCGAGCGCATCATACACGAGTCCAGACCCCGCACCACCCGCAAGAACATGGGCCACCGAGCGCACCGGTGTCCCCCGGCAGCCGGCGGGCCGGCGCGCATGCGCCCTGGCGGCCAACCGGGCCGCGGCCTCGCACAGATCGGCGACCCGCGGAGCGCGGCACCCGCACGGACCGGCCACCCGCGGGGGGGCGAATTCGTGCAGGATGCCGACCCGCCGAAGCCCGTGCCCGCATGAGGATGGCGACCCGCTGCGGGGTCGCGACCCCGCCCGCCCCTGGGCTTGATCGGCAGGCCGGGATGGCCTAGGGTCACGACACTCAAGAGCCGCTTCAAACTTCCCTCCCGACTCAGCCGTGGCCGGAGCGGTGTTCCCTCCACGAAGGAGAGTGCCACCATGCGGAGACTGTTCTCGCTGTCCACATTCGTGATCGCCGTCCTCACGAGCTCGCAAGCTGCTGCCTTTCCTCTCACCGTCCACGGAGTCGACAGCAGCTGCAATTGTCTGTACCGAATCGATGTCGACGCGGCGGGCGTCGCCACCACGACGCAGATCGGACCCCTCGGCTTCGGTCTGGTGGCGAGCATGGCGGTCGATGCGGGGGGAACGATCTACGCGGTGAGCAACTCGGGTGGCGGGCAGCAACAGGGCCAGCTTCTAACGATCGACAAGACCACGGGTGCCGCCACGCTGGTGGGATCCGGCGTGGGTGTGGTCGGCGGGCTGGCGATCGCGCCGGTGTCCGTTCCGGGCCCTTTGGGAACGCTGCCTGCGGGAACCTTGTTCGGCACTCGGGCGGCGGCCGGCGGCAGCGACGAGCTGATCATCATCGACAAGACGACGGCCGCCACGACCGTCGTCGGACAACTGAACAGCTCCCTGGGTGGACTCGCGTTCCGGCAAGACGGCACGCTCTTCGGCGCCGACCTCGATGCGATGACCACCGGCGACATGCTGTGCACGATCGACACAGCATCCGGGGCGGTCGCCCTGATCGGAATCCTCCGCCCCGGTCTCGACGTGATCGGGGCTCTGGCTTTCACACCGGCCGGCGAGCTCCTGGGGTCGGATATCGACCCGAATGCCCCGAAGATCTTCTTGATCGACCAGACCAACGCGAGAATCTCCCATGTCGTGCCGCTCACGGGATCCAGCCCTCAAGGGATGGGCGCGATCTCCGGCTTCGTCACACCCGTCGAGCCGTTCACGTGGGGAGACATGAAGCGACGGTACCGGTGATCCCGAGTCCAAGGAGTGGATCCCGGCCGAACGTGCGTCGTCCGACGACCGGCTCGTCGCCCTCCCCTGTCGCAGCCTGCGGGTGAACCCGTGCGCACGGTGAACGGTTCGTATCGGACGTCGCCTGCAGGCACCTGCACGCGCACGCCGGCAGGGTCCTGCTTTTCGCCGCAGATCGAAACGGACCCTCGTGGGCGCGCCTCCCCGGCGCGCACGTCCGCCGCGCCAACGCCCACTTCGCGCACGCCCGCTTCGCGAACGGCCCCTTCGAGAACGACCGCCTCGGAACGCCCGCCTCGCGCATGAACAAACCCAGGACCCCATGCGTAACCTTTGCGGGAGTGAGGAGACCGGTGTATTCATCGACCATGCGGAACCCGGTCACGCGGGGAGAGCGATGGACGAAGAGAGCCTGACGGGACTCGCGGAAGCCTTCCAACTCGGAGATCTCCAGAGCTTCCGGGTCTTGGTGGAGGCCCTGACCCGGCCGTTGATCGCGATGGCGTACCGCTACACGGGAGACTGGGAGAGCGCCCGCGACCTGTGCCAGGAGACCTGGATCAAGGTCCACGAGACGATCCGGCGCTTCGATCCGGGGAGACCCTTCTCGGCCTGGCTCTTCGCCATCCACCGCAACGGCTGCCTGAGCCACCTGCGCCAAGCGGCCGTCCGGCGAGAGCGGCCAGTGGGCCCCGAAACGATGCTGCACCTCTCGCCTGTGGACGTGAATCCGGGCCCGCGCGAGAAGCTGCTCCGGAACGAGTTCATGGCCCGGGTGCAGAGAGCGGTGGCCGAGCTGAGCGAGAGCCAGCAGCGGGTTTTCGTTCTCGTGGATCTCGAGCAGATGGACCAGAAGGCAGTGGCACGAGCCCTGGACATGAAGCCGCCGACGGTTCGAACGACGCTGCACTTCGCCCGCAAACGTCTGGCGAAGATCCTACGGAGGAGTCGGAGTAGGAATGACCATTACTAGCCACCCCCTCCACGGATCCCGGCGAGCG
>JBHHXQ010000227.1:0-6132 GCA_046757105.1 Candidatus Krumholzibacteriia bacterium | reverse complement strand
AACTTCACGTAGCTGTTCGTCTGTTTGCCATCGTTGTACACGCGGAGGCTGCGGGCCGCCCCCTTGTTCGTCTTCGGCCTCCTCTCCTGCACGTACGCGTCGTCCGTCGCGCTGAACGTCGATTGGCCTCGAGCCTGACTCGCCGCCGACAAGCACAGGATCAGAACCATTCCACGAAGTATGGCAACACTAGATGCGGATCTCATGGCGACCTTCCAGTTCTGTGTCGTGGACCGAATACAACGCAGTGAACCTCCAATGAGCTCTCGCCCCGCTCACCAACGGATTGAGGCAGTCCACATTTCGCGATCGAGTGATTGAGATAGCTTAGCAGATTATCGGACAAAAAAGGTTGGATAAGTCGCCTAATTGACGAGGCGGGTCAAAAAACCCAATTGCGGCTACGGACGCGCCCGCGAACGAGCGGCGCTTGACCCCACGCGTATGGCCGCTCCGGGCGTGCGCGGCCCTACCCGTTCAACCCCACGACGACGACTCCAGCGGACCGACTCCGCCCGTTGCCCCCATGTTGTCGAGGCCGAGCCTACGCGGCGAGGTGTGATCCACGACATCTCGGGTCTGCCCGGTGCGCACGCTCGTCGGCGGCCATCTCGCGCGGCCGCTCGACGCGGCCGTGCCGCACCCACCGCTGGACGCACGGTGTGGCCTGAGCCGCTACCGGTTGCCGTACGGGGCGACTTGTCTGCGAGCGTCTGCGGGCGGTAGCCGCTGTTTCTTCGGCTTCCATTCCACCATTCACGATGAGCGGGTCCCATTCGGGGACCATGGCAACCCCCATCGGGTGATGACACCAGGTGGGGCGCCGCCCCGGGACCGAGGGGTTTCTTCTGTCCGGGGTCCCGCGTTCCCGGTTGTCCGGTTCATGCGGATGTGGGCTCACGTGCTCGCGTCACTCGCGGACGAGGACCAGCTTGGCGGCCGCCTCCTCGCGATCCGCGTGCAGTCGCACGAGATAGAGACCCCGGGCGACAGGGCGACCCGTCTCGTCGCGGCGATCCCAGCTCGCCGTGTAGACCCCACGGTGGCGGGCCCCTTCGGACAGAACCCTGAGCCGTCGTCCGCGGATGTCGTAGATCCCGAGTTGCACCCCACTCGAGCTCCGAGCAAGGCTGTAACGAAGCCGCACCTCGCCCTCCACGGTGATCTCGAACGGACTGTGGAGAGCGGTGCGAAGCGTAGCCGACACCCAGTCGATCTGGATCTCGGCCGAGAGGATCTCGGCCCCATCCACGTGAACGACTCCGAGACGGTACCAGTACGTGACGCCCTCCTCGACATCGGTGTCGAGAAAAGATGTCGCCGTCGTGGGAACGAACCCGCGCTCGAGATATGGTCCGGCGGCGTCTCGAGCCCGCAAGGCGCGCACCCCCAGCACCCCGCGCACATCCTCAGCGGCCAGGTTCCAGCGCAAGAGGACGCCCGCGTCCGTGGCGTCCACCTCGAGATCCGATATGGTCACGGGGACGGTCTGACAGGACTTCCCGTAGATCACGTAGCTCTCCCCCGTAGACTGCAAACCGGGCAGGGTGCGTAGAGTTGCGCCGACGATGACGTCGCCGACCAGATCTCCGTTGAAGTCCCCGGCCCGGGAGACGCTGGCGCCGAGCAATCCCTCGATGCCGCGGATCGCGAACCCGTTTTCGCCGTCCAGCGTCGACAGATCGAAGACGGCGCCGAAACCACCGCCACTGCCGAAGACCACATAGGCCTCACCGATGCTGGCGAGCGAGGCCGGCGCGCCCAGGACGACGTCGCCGATCCCATCCAGGTTGACGTCCCCGGCATCCGACACACTGAACCCGAGCTCCCGGCTCAGGCCGCCTCGCACGGCGAACCCCTGCGTGCCATCGAGATCCGCGAGCCGCACGGTGTCACTGAACGCCGTGCGCTTCCCGAAGACGATGTAGCACTCTCCGGCACCGCTCACACCATTCCGGTCGGCGAGATGGGCGCCGACGAGGACATCGTCCACTCCATCGTGGTTGACGTCACCGGCACCCGACACACTGCGCCCCGCGCGGTCGAAGGACGTCACACCGGCCATCACGAAGCCGTTCGTTCCGTCCAGCGTCGAAACACTCAAGCTCGCCGGGAAAGCACCGTCGCTCCCGAACACGACGCATGCCGTACCGGCGCCGAACTTGCCATCCGGACGGGCATGGCTGGCCCCCATCACCAGGTCCTCGATGCCATCGTCGTTGATGTCGCCTGCGTCCGAGACGCTCTCCCCCAGGTTCTCGAATCGGGTGGCACCCTGGATCACCAAGCCGTTCGAACCGTCGAGCATCGCGGGACTGATGCTGGCGGCGAAGCCGGTCGACGTCCCGAAGACGACGACTGCCTGACCCGCACTCGACTCATCGCCCACGTTGGCCCCCGGCGCACCGATGACGAGATCGTCGATTCCGTCGTTGTTGAAATCGCCGGCGGAAGACACCCCGGCCCCGAGATCGTCGTACAACGAATCCCCCAGAACCGTGAAGCCGTTCGTCCCATCGAGTGACAACACGCTGACGGAGTCGGGGAAGCCGGTGTTGCGTCCGAAGACAACCCATGCGCTTCCGGAAGTGATTTGTCCGGTGCTTCCGGGAGAGCCGATCACCAGATCATCGACGCCGTCGTCGTTCAGGTCTCCAGCGCCTGACACAGTGAAGTTGGCGACGTCCTGGAAGCCACCGCCGTGGATCGTGAAACCGTTCGTGCCATCGAGATCTCCCACGTCGAAGGAAGCACCGAAGCCACCACTCCGACCAAAGACGACGTAGTACTCGTCGGTGATCCAGGCCTCGATGATCACGTCGTCTCGCCCGTCCCCGTTGACATCACCGGCGAACGAGACGCTGTTGCCCATACCCGCCCCTTCGCCCGCTCCCGTGATCGTCAATCCCTCCGTCTCCTGGAGCAGAACAATGAACTGCGTGGAGGGGAAGCAGCTTCCCTCCGAGGAGGTGGTTGACCCCAACATCAGAAGAGCCGCAAGAACCAGGGTGGGGGTGACCGCTTGCAGACATCGCGATGGACGCATTTCGATTGCTCCTCTCGCCAGGGAACAGGGCCGACGAGTGCGCTTCGACTGTCCTGCGATCGATCCGAGTGTGATGAAGCGGCCGCTCGGTGAAGTGTAGCTGCGGCGAAGCGCTCCGGCAAGCATGCCATGAGCGCCCGACCCCGCAGGATCGGTGCGGACGTTCTGCTCTCCCCTGACGGAGGCTGAGCCTGCGCTGCGCTGGCCCGGCGCGGCACTGCGCAGGAAGTCGAGCCCACGTCAGCACGCGCCGCACCCGACGCCGGCTGCCGGGCTCGTTTCCGCAGAGTTCGCGCGCCTCTCGACGGGCGGACTCGAAGGCGGACGTGCCGGGGAACGCAACGAAGGAATTGGGGCGACACCGATCCGGGTGGCTCGCGCACCGCGCGCGGGCTCATCCGGGATCGGGAGCGTCCTTGCCGGCCCACACCCACCAATCGCCGCGGTCCTCGAACCACCAGTCGCTCGAGTGGGTGTCGAGAATGGCCTGCGCGAGCCGTTCGGACATCGGCTCTTGCAGCCGCTTGAGGGCGAAAGGGATCCACTCGTCCGCCTGTGGGTTGCCACGGTCCCTTTCCTCCTTGAGCAGGAGAACCAGCTCGAGCTGGTCGCAATCGTTGGCGAGCCTCGCCTCGAGCGTCTTGCGTTCGTTGAACTCCGCGAGAAGCGCCTGCATCTCGTCACCGAAGGGCAGCGTGCGCGCCAGGTCGCGCATGGCGGCCTCCTCGTCCACCTGCACGTACTTCTTGTTCTGATAGTTCAGATCCCCGGTGCGTGCCTCGGGAAGATCGTGCAGCAGGCACAGAAGCAACAGACGGTCCCGATCGACCTCGGGGACGAGCCGGCCCAGCGTGTAGGCCAGGTAGGTGGTGCGCAGGATGTGCTCGGCAACGGAGTCCGTGCCACTACCGAGGAATTGCAGCCCCGTCCGGGGTGTGCGCTTGAGCATGCCCACCTCGAACAGAAAGTGTGCGATGCGCTTGAGGTCCTGGGATGGATCCGGCATGTCGACCAGCCTTCCGGTCAGCGGTTGCATGTGAGGATTCGCGTGCCCGGGTTCCGTGTCGGCGGTCCCGATGCCACGATTCCGGCGTCAGCGACCTTTCCACTCGCCGGTCGCAGCATCATCGTCCCCAGGAGGCGGGGCGTCCATGGCACAGCGGAACCCGATGTTGTACCAGCGCCGGCCGGGATGCGAGCGCTCGCGATTCGCAGCCCGCAGGAACCGCCAGTAGTTGTTGATGGACCCACCACGGTAGACGCGATCCCGCGTGTCCATCAGCTCTTCGCCGGTGAAGAACATGAGCCGGGGATCGTCCGACCAGGGTCTCTTGCCGGTCTTCGCCGCCACATCCGACGCCGGCGTCAGCCTCCGGTGGCGCTTCTGGCTCGCTTCGGTGGCCTCGGACATGCCACCGAACTCGGCCGGCAGCACCGCATCGAGCTCGGGGTACGGCTCGTAGACACTCGACGTCCACTCCGCGACGTTCCCCGCCATGTTGACGACGCCATAGACGCTGGCGCCTTCCAGGAACGCGTTGATCGGCGCATAGCCCGGTCCAGAGTTCGCCATGTCGTCGCTGGACTCGTTTCCCCACGGGAAGCGCCTGCCGTCCGTTCCGCGCGCCGCCTTCTCCCACTCGGCTTCGGTGGGCAGGCGCTTGCCCGCCCAACGCGCGTACGCGGCCGCCTCCCACCAGGACACGTCGTAGACGGGGAAGAAGTCCGCCCCCTCGGCGTAGTTGCCGTCCTTCCAGCCCGGAGGCGGCGGGTAGCCGACGGCATCGATGAAACGCTTGTAGTCGAGATTGCTGATCTCGAACTGGTCGATGTAGAAAGCGGGAAGGTGCACGATGCGCTGCGGCTTCTCGTCGCTGTCGGCGAAACGGTCCTCCGAGGAGCTCCCCATCTTGAACTCACCAGCGGGGATCAGAATCATGCCCTCGACGTCCGGGAGGTGCGCAGTTCCCGGCGCGGCCTGCTCCTGCCCCGACGACAAACGCGCGGAGCCCCCGAGAACGGCGACCGCGACAACGACGACTCGGAGAAGACCGACAAGCTTCGCGGGCACCCTGTGGATGGGCATGGCGCACCTCCATCCGGACGAGAAACGCGACTGCGGCGAACGCCGCATTGTCGCCTCGAGGAGGGAGTCGTCGCGCTTCGTGAACGCAGCTTTCCTGGAGTGCAATATAGAGGCGCGAGAGCAGGCCGGCAAGCGCCGGACAACGGCTTCCCACGGGGGGCCGCCGAGTCGGCGCGCGGCTGCGGCCAGGCACGCACTCGAGGGGGGCGCGTGCGCGGCGCGCTCACTCCCCGGCGAGGAAGAGGGCCGTCGGCGAGATGCCGAGCGGCTCCGGATCCAGCGTCTGACCCACGCTGTGCACGTAGTCCTCCGAGCTGCCCTCCACCTCGTCGAGGTCGACGAAGGTGTCACGCTCGACCGGCTCTCCCTTCGCGTTAAGCATCAGGCAGACCCGAGGGCGATGCAGCAGCTTCGGATGCCTGTTGGGGCGCACCACGACACCCACCTCGTCGGTGTCGAGCCGGATCGTGGTGCCCGGAGGATAGAAGCCGAGCGTGTGCACGAAGAGCTTGACGAGCAGCGGATCGAACTTGTCGCCCGCATACTGGAGCAAGAAGGCCAGGGCCCGGTCCGGGTGGACGGAGCATTGCCGGTACACGCGGCGGCTGGTGAGCGCATCGTACGTGTCGGCGATGTGGACGATGCGCGAAACCAGATCCGGCGCATTCTCCGCCGGGACCTGCGGATAGCCGCCGGACGACGCGCCCATGTGGTGCTCGAGGGCAGCGAGCGCCGCGGGCGCCACGAGCTCGAGCGGTCCCGCCTCGAGCAGGCGCGCTGCACCATGGATCGTGTGCTGGCGCATGCTCGCCCACGCCTCCTGGGACAGCTCTGCGTTCCCGGACAGCAGATCGCCGGGGACATCCAGCTGTCCGACGTCGTGCAGCAGTGCCGCGATGCCGACGCTCTGCTGCTCGCGCTTCGAGAGCTGCACGGTTCTCGCCAACGCGAGGGACAGGATGGCCACGTTCACGGGGTGCGTGAGATCGTAGCTCCCCAT
>JBHHXQ010000226.1:0-6141 GCA_046757105.1 Candidatus Krumholzibacteriia bacterium | reverse complement strand
ACCGTCGCAGTGGAACACGTTCACGTAGTCCACCTCGAGCGTGGCGTCCTTCAGGCGCAGACCGATTCCACCCGCCAGGTATGCCGGCGGACCGGCCAGGCCCTCGTCCGGGATCTCGAAGCGCCTCTCGCCGTCGATCCACACACGGATGACGTCGTCCTGGACCTGCACGCGGTAGACGTGCCAGTTGCCGCGCACGCCACCGCAGACGTCGCCACCGGAGGCCAGCGTGCGGTACGACGAGCCCTCCATCTTGCGGATCTGGGCTTCGTTGCTGTTGTTCGACGTGAAGAGGTAATAGTAGTGGGTGGGGTCCTGCACGCGGAAGACGAGGTTGCCGTAGCCGGTGCCGGTCACGCGCAGGCGTGCCTCGAGCGTGAAGTCGTCGTAGGTCTCGTTGCTCAGCGTGCTGATCGCGCTGGCGTACGCGGTTCCCACGTACAGGCCGTCGACGATGCCCCACGAGCCGCCCGAGGGGCTCCACTTCGAGGACGAAGCCGGATCGTCGAAGTCGTCGAACAGGCACGACGTCGTGCGGTCGATGACCGTGAAGTCGACGCTCTCGGCATCGTCGAGCTCGCCGTCCGTCACCCGGAAGGTGGTCCCGTACCAGTTGCCGAGATCCGCCGGGCTCGGCGTCCACACGAAGGTGCGCTCCCCGGGGATCCATCTGGCGTTCGGCGGCAATCCGGTCACCGAGTACGTGAGGGGATCCCCTTCGGGGTCGCTGGCCTCGACTCCGATGAGCAGCATCTGTCCCATGGCCACCGTGCGGTGGCCGATGCGCTGGAGCTCGGGAGCGCGGTTCTCGAAGCCCGGGCAGCCCGAGACGACGACGTTGTCGAAGCGCGCGGTGGCTTGCGAGCACACGAGGCCGGCCTTGCCGCCCATGAAGGTGGGATCCTCGACGTCCACGCGCAGCTCGCCGTCCCAGTAGATCTTGATGTTGGTTCCCACGGCCTCCACGCGCACGTGGTGCCAGCCGGTGATGGGTCCCACGGGGATGGACGGACCCACCTGGCTGGCGACGCCGTTGATGCGCCGCCGCAGCGCGATCTGCGAGCTGTTGTTCCACACGTAGTAGTTGTTGTTGACATCGAGATAGCGGAACACGAGCCCGGCGTATCCGATGCCCATCTCGTGCAGGACGTCGGCCTCGAGGAAGAAGTCCCCCCAGGCGTCGCCGGCCATGTAGTAGTAGGAGCCACCGGTCGCCAGGCTCTGCAGCGCCTCGCCGTTCTGGACGCTCCAGAAGCCGCCCATGGCGCTCCAGCTCTCCTGCACGGGGTCGAAGTCCTCGTACAGGCAGGCCTCGTCGAGCACGCGCACCGCGAGGCGCAGCGTGTCCGTTCCCGTCTCGTCGAAGGCGAGGAACTCGATGCCCGGGTGCAGACCGACCTGCGCGGCCTCCGGCGTCCACGAGAACAGTCTTGTCGCCGGATCGAACCCGGCGCCGCTCGGCAGATTCGCTGCCGCGTAGGTGATGGCATCGCCGTCCAAGGTGCTGGCGGACACCCGCAGCCGCAGCTCGCGTCCCGGAACCGCGTAGCGGTTGCCGGTGCCGTGGAGACCCGGAACGCTGGGTTCGAAGGTGGGTGGATGCCCCAGGGCGAAGAATCGCGACGAGATGCTGTAGTCCGGCCACACGCTGACGACGCGGTAGCCCTTCTCGTGTCCTCCGTCGTGATTGCAACGCTGCAGTGAGAGGGCGCGCGACGTGCAGTACCAGACGCCGTTGCGCTGCTCCTCGAAGACGCCGTGGTAGTGCCCGCAGAAGACGGCCTTCACGTCGTACCCGTCGATCTGGTTGTAGAACTCCTGCCGGTTGGTCACCCCGAACGGCGTCAGGGGCCCGAGCGGGTGGTGCGCGAACACGATGAGGGGATCGCTCGGCTGGATCTCGGACAGATACGCCCGCAGGGAATCGAGCGCCGCGGTGGAGATCACGCTGGTGGTGCGCGTGATCGCCGTCCGGAAGCTGATGAACTGCATCCCCTTGTGGCTGAACCTGAAGGTCGTCTCGCCGAAGTTCTGCCGGAATGCGGAGGAGTCCCCGGTGAGCGTCACGTCGTGATTCCCGAGGGCCAGGTAGTACGGGACCGTCAGCCGGTCGAGCTCCTCGCGGGCGGCCTGCAGCTCGAGCGCCAGATCGGCCGGGTCGTCCGACTGTCCGAGATCCCCGGCGACGAGGACCAGATCGATCTCGGGGACCAGGGAGTTGATCTCGTCCGCGGAGACGGGCGGCGCCGCGGGATTGGCGGTCGACCCCACGCGGCCGGACGAAGTGGCGGCGGCGCTGCGCCGCGCGGCCTCGGCCGGGTGGCGGGCGCACGTCCGCCGCGCCGGGCCCGCCCGCGCGCTGGAGTTCACGCCCGAGCGCACCGCCCGCGGGTACGTGGAGGTCTTCACCCGTGCGCTTGGTGGTTAACGCGACGTCTTGCGGCACGCCGCCGGGCGGCGCGGGGCTGCGCGCGCGACCCCGGAAGATCCATGGTGGTCATGTGGACGTCGCTCAAGACGACGAAGCGGAACGCGGCATCGGCCGCGGTGACGTCGGGTCCGACCGCACCCCACGCCGGCAGGGCAGCGACCAGGAGCAGCAGCCCCGACAGAATGAGTCGATGTTCGCGAGTTCTCAAAGGCGCTCTCCTCGATGTGGTCATCGGTTCCGACTCCGCATTGCGGCGACGATTCCCGACTGCAAAACGCACTCCGGGCTCGTTGATCCCGAACGAGCATGGATGGATGCCGCCGTTTCGAGTGCAGGCTCCACGCTCCGCCGGCTTTCCGCGCCCCAGCCGCCGGCAGGTGTGCTTCGCCCCCAGGTTTCCCGGGTGTTTCTCGATGCATCGCCGGAGGGTTCCGCCATCTCGCACGACAGCAAAAACGTCGCAATTGCGCCCCACACATTGCGTTGACGCGCCCACTTCAGAATGGGCTTTGGGTGAGATGACGCACTTCCAGGCGCCGGACACCCCACGCGCCATGGGTGCAGCCGGTCGCCGGGCGGCCCCGGGAATCGGCCATCCGGGCCCCCGGCGACGGCTGGCCGGGCAGGTCGGGAAGGAGGGAGGCTTGCGCCCCCCCTCGGGCGGTTGCTAGAATTCGGCACCCCGCGCGCGTCGACCCTCGGGGGCGTTACTCTCAGTGGTTCACCGGGTTGCCTCTCCGGGAGGAAACGACAACCGGATCAAGATGGCCCGGAGGGAGCGCCACGACCCAAGCGTTCACAGTCGAAAGGATTGCGGTCCCGGACGGTTTCGAGCCTCATGAGCGCGAGTGACGCTGGTCCCGGCCCCCGGTCGGCGTGATCTCGGATGGGGGCTGGCTTCCGGTTGCAGGAGGCCAGCTCGAACGCCTGAGGCCGGTCGAGGAGAATCATGCCGGGCTCGCTTCCGAAGGATCTGCAGAGCACCCGATCTTGCCGTCGCAACGAGGTTTCGCTGGAACCAGGCGGAGCCAGCGAAGGCGAGGTAACGCTTTCCGATCCATCGTTGCCCAGAGCATCGCGGGTTGCGGACGCGCCAGCGTCCCACCCCGGCCGAGTCGTGCATGTGGCGGAGGACATGATCAAGCAGGTCTTCACGTATTCGGACGGCATCAGCTGTGTACACGCCACGGAAGAGGGCTTGTGGCTGGGCCATCAAGGTGGGGCGTCGTTCCTCGATCCCGGCTCCGGCTCCTTCGCCAAGTGGACGACGGCGGACGGCCTCCCTGCACACCCGGTGCTGCACGTCACGAGCGCCGGATCGCGCCTGGCGATGGCGACGCCGAACGGCGTCGCGTGGTCCGACGAGGTGCAGTCGCTACTGCACGCGGCCATCTCCGGTCAGCCGGCGCTACGCTGGAATCGCGGGCTCATGCACCCGCGTGGGGCGGGCGCGTACGTGAACGGCGTCGCGTTCGTGGATGGGAAGATCTACGCGAGCACCGGTGGCGGACGCATCTACCTCGAGGGAGACACCGGTTTCCAGCTCCTCGAGCTTCCGCTGCGCCAGGCGAGGTTGCTGCGCGTCCTGCCTCTGGAGACTTCTCCCGGCACGAAGCGTCTCCTCCTCGTGACCAACAACAGCGGCATCCTGCTTCTGGCCACCGGCGCAGGCGAGGAGCCCTCCCTGTACCAGTGGGGTGAAGAGGAAGGTCTGTGCTCGCGCTACGTCACGTCGATCGCGGCGGCCGGCAAGTTCGTCGCGGTCGGAGTGCACGGCTGCATCCACGTTGCGAAGCAGTGTGATCTGGTCCAGGCGCCGGAGGATCTGTCGCGCTGGGGCCGCGTGATCCTGAGCGATCTGCAAGGTCCCGCGGAGCACAGCCGCATCCATTCTCTGTGCGAGCATGGCGAGTACCTCTACGCCGGAACGTCGGTTGGTCTGTACCGCATCTCGCTGATCGAGCTGGAGATCGCCGCCCAGGACCGTGTGGCGGCGCAGCGGGTCGACGACGGCCCCGTGCGACACCTGGTCAGCTTCAAGGGCGAGCTGTGGGCGGTCCAGCATTCGGGTCTCGGCAAGTACCTCGAGGGGTCCGCCGCCACCGTGCATCGCCAACCCGCCGAAAGCGCCGCGCAGCTGGACCCCGTGTCGAGAGGGCCCGTCTACCGGGGCCGCGGTCGTTACGTGGAAGCCGCACCCGTCACGCCCCGCATCACGAGCTACGGCCGCAGGTGGCGATTCATTTCCGAATCGCGCTGGCGCGGTTTCAGCATCGAACCCGAATGCCGTCAGATCGTCTGCTTGGCGTCGACGCCGGAAGGGCTCGTCGTGGGCGGCGAGGCGGGCCGCGTGGTTCTCCACGTCGGAGAGCGCTGGCTGACCGAGATCATCGCGCGCCAGCGCCGCCCGCCCGAGGTGCACTCGATCGTGCACGATCCAGACAGCGCCACGTTCTGGGCGGCCACCCGTCACGGTCTGTTCCATCGCGACTCGCGCGGGCGCTGGTCGCGCGACCTGTCGTTCCCCGGGCGCACGGTCCACGAGCTCGCCGTCTGGGCCGGAAACATGGTGGCCCTCGGAAGCGCCGGACTGCACGTCTACGTGCAGAGCGCCTGGAGCGAGATCCCCTTCGCCGACGACACCCCCGCGTTGTTCTCGACGGCTGCGGGGGAGGACGGACTCGTTCTCGCCGGCCGTCCGGGTGGCGGCTTCTACATCTGGCGCCCGGATGCCCAGCACCCCGTTCCCCTGCCGCTGCCCGTGGGGCGTGCGAATTGCATGGCCTGGGACGGAGCAGGTTCTCTCTGGCTCGGCACGGACCGCGGGCTCGCGCGGTGGGACGATGGCGACCTCGAGACGTTCGCCTGGAGCGAGGAGCGCGGGGATCACATCACCGCGTTGCTCGTCCACCAAGGACGTCTCTACATCGGCTCGCAAGCGGGTGTGTGGACGGTTCCGGTGAGCGATCTGAAGCCAGCGAAGGGCGAGGCTCTCGAGTCACAGGGACAGCGCCTCGGGTTGCTGGAAGGGATCCCCAATCCTCACGTCACCTGCATGGCCGTCCACGCCGGCCAGGTTTGGGTGGGAACGCAGGGCGGTCTCGCGCTTCTCGAGTGATCCACGTCGCAACGATGACTCGACGCCCGGAGCGGTGCTTGCGCCGGGATTCCCACGCATGCGCTCACCTGACTGCAGGAAGTCGAAACGATGCGCACGCTCCTCGGGATCGTTCCGGTGGCGCTCTTCCTGGTTCTGGGCACGCACGTGTGCTTTCAGGCCGGGCTGCAGCCCGATGACTCCGGCTACGTGGCGTTGCGCGTCGCCGAGAACTTCCGCAGCGGTCAGGGCCTGATCTTCAACGCGGGGGAGCGGCGCGATCTGATCGACAGCCCGCTGTGGGTCAGCATGCTGTCGCTTCTCACGTTCTCCGCCTCCGGGCCTCTGCTCCTGCAGGCTCTGGGACTGCTGTTCGGTGTGCTGGTGCTGCTCCTCATGCTCGCGGGGCCGCGCTCACCTCTCGTCGGTGCCGGGGCGGCGCTCTTCGCTGGTGTTGACGGCTTGTTCGTTGCGCGCGCGACTGCGGGTGGGAGCGAGCCGTTTGCGGCGCTGTATCTGCTCTCGCTGTATCCGATCCTGCGCGCGGCAAGGGGACGGGGCCGAGGTCCGAGCGACGTGGACACCACGCTGGCGGTCTGGGCGGGGCTGGCCG
>JBHHXQ010000225.1:0-6216 GCA_046757105.1 Candidatus Krumholzibacteriia bacterium | reverse complement strand
CGCCTCGATGTCGTCGAGCCCGACGTTGGCCACGCGCACCTCGACGCGCAGCTGCCGGCCCGGCCACAGGCGGGTCGGATCGGGAGCGCGCAGCCGCACGCGCCAGGCGCGCCGTGCGACGTTGCGACGGCCCGGTGTCGGATCGGCACCCCGGAAGTCCGCCGCGTTGTCGTCGGTGTCCAGCCCATCCGGGATGCGCGAGAGGCTCGCACCCGCCACGTCGAGCGCCGGACGGAGCTCGAAGAGGTCCGGATCCTCGAGAGCCCCGTAGCCGACGCGATCGAGCACCGCGCCGGCGCGCCGCAGCCGCACCGCGTCCGGGCCGTTCTGCAAGCTGGCCGAGAGCACAAAGCGACGCGCGCCGACGAGGTCACCCCCGACGACGAGCAGCTCTCCCGCCGCCAGCTCCCCGGCGCTCGCGAGCCAGGCGCGTTTCCAGATCCCTGGGCGCGCCCCGTCGCCCACCTCCAGCTCGACACCGGCGAGCTCGACCGCCTGCGTGGAAACGTTGAGGATCTCGACGAACTCGCGCCCCGCGTCGGGTCCGGCGGGATCGTAGAGGACCTCGTTGATCACGAGGGTGCCGAGCACGCTCGCGACACACAGATGCAGCACGACTCGGGAAGGATCTCGGGGCGGAAGCCTGCGCGGGCGCCGCCGACGCGGCACGCGCGTGGTCGCGTCCGGAAGGGGAGGTCGCGGAGGTCGGGGGTGTGCCGGCAAGGAGCGTACGCGCTACAGCAGGCCTCGACGCTTGCGCAGCAACCACTCGACCGCGAGCAGTCCGACGAAGAGGCCGAAGAGCGGAGTTGTGTTCCAGATCTCGATCTCGCTGCGAAGCAGAACGGGCTGCGGCGCGCGTGGCAGCTCGCGGGCCATGGCCCTGGCTCGTTCGGGCGCCACGTAGCGGCCGCCCGTCCGCTCCGCGAGCTCACGCAGGAAACCGACGTCCTGGCTCGTGTTCGCGAACTCGACCGAGTACGTCTCGACCGTGAAACGCGTGGTATCGCGCCCCACCTCGTGGCCGAGCTGCTCGGCGACCGCTTCGGCCTCGTACTCACCCGGCCCCAGGCCGGGAAGCGAGCCGGAGTACTCGCCCGGCTTGGCGGCACGCCGCTCGAGAAGCACAGTGCCGGCGGTCTCCGCTCCGGCATCCAGCCGGCGCACCTCGAGACGCACCTCGGCGTCCTCGAGTGGCTGGTACTGCGGGTCCAGCACCTGCGAGAGGAACTCGACCACCTCGCCACCTTCGTATACCGGCTTGGCAGTGGTCACCTGGACGCGTCCGACGTCGCGTGGCTGCGTGAGCCAGCGCACCAGGTGCGAGACGAACGCGGCCTGCGCGGTGCGCACCGCGGCCTGCTCCGTGAAGCCCCAGCGCCACAGAGGGAAGCCGGTGAGTGCAACCGTGTGGCCGCTGCCGAAACGCCCGGCCACGAGAACCGGCTCGACGCGTTCTGCCTCGGTCACCAGGAGCGTGATCGCCCCAGGCTTGGCGCCGAGCTCCGCATGTCGCGCCAGAAGCGGGGGCAGCTTGTCGAGGACGTTGCGCGCATCGACGATCACCGACAACGCGGACGTCGCCGGGTGCAGGCGACCTTGCGGCGTCAACCGCGCCTTCTGGACGCGATAGAGCGGGGCGCGCCGACGCGCGCGCTGGACGGGCAACGCGACCCCGAGCGCGTCCAGTGCGCCGCGCGACGTGTAGAGGCTCTCGCGGCCCGGTAGGACCAGGAGCCCGCGCCCGCGCTCGACTTCCTGCGCAACCGCCTTCAGGAACTCGATCGGCGGCTCGGCACCGGGAGATCCGAGGATGAACAGATCGTACTCCTGCAGCTCGCGGCGCGTCCGCGGTAGTGTGAACGACGTGCCCTCGTCGCTCCGGGTCCAGCCCCTGGCCGCGTTCTGGTGCACGAGCGTGAGATCCACGTTGGGATCGTCGCGCAGTGCGCGCGCCAGAAACGCCACGTCCCAGTCCGGCAGCGCGGCGACGAGGAGAACCCGCAAACGGTTCTTGAGCACCTCGATGCGGATCTCGCGCGTGTTGTTGCGTTCGGTGATCTCGTCGTCGAGCGGATCGAGGACCAGACGCAGCATCTTGCGGCCCGGCTCGGAGAGCTCCAAGGGGATCTCCACCTGCGTGCGGCCGTGCTCCTGCTCGAAGCTCAGGTTGCGCCGGAACAGCTCGCGGCCGCCTTCGACGAGTCGCAGCGTCGTCGCCCTGCCGCGGAATCCGGAGTGTTCGACCCGCACCCGGATCGCCGTCTCGCTCTCCACGTACGCAATCGGGCCGTAGTCGCAGCGGTCGATGGCGAGATCCCGCGGCGCGAGCGTGTCGCCGATCCCGACCACGTGGACCGGCCGTCCCAGACCGGCCACCGCGCCCGGATCGAGCTCACCGCGCGTCGGCCGCCCGTCCGACACCAGGACGAGCGCCTGCAGGTTCTGGCCTGCCAGCCGATCCGCGGCCTCGCGCAGAGCTCCCACGACGTCGGTTCCGGCCCCGTCCGCCGCTCTCTCCTGCCGGATGTAGGCCCCCGGAGCGATCGAGGGCTGCGGGTGGACCGCGAAGGGAATCACATCGATGCCGACATCCTCGCCGCCCAGCTCGTCGGTCAGGCTCTGCAACACCTCGCGTGCCTGCTCGATGCGCGCCGGCTGGTCCCCGCGCGGGTCGACCGTGGACATGCTGGCGGACTCGTCGATGAGCACGGCGATGCGTGGCCGCAGCGGCTCGTTGCGGACGCGGTTGAGAACCGGACTGGCCAGGATGAGCAGCAGGATCGTGAAGGACGCCGTGCGCAGGAGGACGTACGGGACGCGCTCGCGTCCTCCAAGCGGCGGTGTCGTGTTGCGGTATCCCAGGTAGGCGAGGCCGAGCGCGACGGGAACGAGGAGCAGCGGCCAGATGCTCTGCATCCCCAGTTCGAGGCTTGCCAGGATGCTCACGACGCTCCCTCCCGGACCGCTCTCACGCCGGCGAACGCGCCCGCCGACACACCACACAATAGGCGGTTACGCGCTGCAGCACGCGGAGTTCCCGCTTCCCGCAGACGCCGGCCCAGACGCCGCCAGCGCCGCCCGTCGACGCGGGCTCCGGCGGCTGCCAGCCCGGGGGTCGGCGCTCTGTGCCGGGCTGCGCTCGCACGCCCGCACCCGCCTGGCCCGACCTGCGAATCGGATGCGGGCCGCGGCACGGCTCGACGCGGGCGACGGCGCTCGCCATGCAACGCGCTCGCCTGTCGATGACGGGGAAGATACCGGGGTCCGTCGGGACGGGACGCCCTGCGGCACAGGGGACCCGGCGACGCGCGCCCATGCCGGTCGAGGACGGGTTGGCCGCGTCGCAGAAAGCACTCTGCACCAGACACCAGCCCGGGCCCGGCGAGTGTCGCTCCACTCCGACGGGGATCTGCGCAGCGGGAGGCCGCTCGAGGTGTCAGGGATTGCGCTTGGCGCTCGTGGTCGCCTCGGTTCCGCGCGCCTGGCGGACGACGTCGACCTCGAAAGCCGCCACCGCCTCGTCCACCGTGTCGTGCGCCTCGATGATGTGCCCGAACCCCAGAAGATCGAACACGTCGCGCACATCGGGGCGCATCCCGGCGATCTTCAGGCCACCGCTGTTCTCGCGGATGTCCTTGATCTTGCTGATGAAGACGCCCCAGCCCGCCGAGCTGATGTAGCCCACCTTCGTGAGGTCGACGACCACGTGATAGACCTGCTGCTGCAGGATCGAATCGATGGCCTCGTCCATGTTGAGCGACGTCGCACTGTCGACGTAGCCATCCAAGGAGAGGACGGCGATGGGCTGCTTCACACCAACCGTCTCGACGCTGTACTCGAGCGAACGCATGGCCACCTCCCAAGGCGTGCAGCGCAGCTCAAGCAAGGTTCAGTCCAGGGCCAGCGTCTGGAGGCTCGTGCAGAAACCACTGGAGAGCATGAAGGAGCACGCCGCCACACCCGTCGTGACGCCCCCCCGTGCACCCCAGCGACACCGCCCGCCCACTCGAGCGACGGAAGTCGAGCCACCTGCGGTCGCCGGCGAGTCCGTCTTCACTTCCAGGAGGAGTGGCCGGACGACCGGGTGGAAGCAACGCCCGGCTGCAGGGCTCGACGTCCGCATCGCGTGCAGCGCCGACCTGGATGGCTGGAAGCGCACCAGCGAAATGACACGTCGCCTGGCGTGGTTCGGCTACCCCCTGCCGGTCCACCCGGACGAACCGCTGTTGGTCGAGGCCGCCCTGAACATGGTTCGGACGGGCAATCTGAATCCACATTACTTCAGCCATCCCTCGCTCGACGTCTACTTCCTGGCTCGACGTACAAAGCGCTCGTGCTCTTCGAGCGCATCCTGAACGGGCCCCCGGGCTCCGGGATTCCGGAGATCCACTTCCACGCCTGGGGTGCAAGGCGCGGGCGCCGGCATCGACCTTCTCGGCCCCGAGGGCGGTCGGGTGGGTTCGTTGCAGCTGGTCGAGGGATGGCGGTCGGGTCGGGGACGATTCAGGCGGCGAGGCTGTCGATCTCCTCGGTGAGCTCCGCGTAGTCGAGCGCACCGATGGAGAGCGGATCGTACTCGAAGACGCTCTGCTGCCGCGCCGGTGCCGCACGCAGCTCGTCGACCAGACGCACGCGCGTCTGCAGCACGTGTCCTGAGTACTCCTCGCGCAGCGCACGCTCGAACTCCGCCGTGCTCGGCGCATCCGCTTCGTAGAAGGTGGGGAGAATCCGGACCGGGCGTGGCTGCACGCGCGTGGCGGGTTCCAGCGCGCGGATCGCCGCCAGCGTCTGGCGCGCGCCCTCCAGGCCCAGGAAGTCGGTCGCCACGGGCAGCAGGACCTCGTCACAGGCGGCGACCGCGTTCAGGTGCAGCGGGCCGAGACACGGCGGGCAGTCCAGCAGCAGGTAATCGGCGTCCTGTACGCAGTGCAGGGCACGCTCCAGCGCACCCAGGCTGCCGACGTTGTCCTGCATGCGCCGCTCGAACCAGGCCAGTGCCTGTCCGCCGCTGTCGATCACGCGCAGCCCCGGACGCACCTCGGTGACCTTCGCCTCGTCGCCCTGCAACAACGCCAGCACACCGGAGTCCGGTTGGACGCCGAACTGCACGACCGCGTGCCTCTTCGGGTCGCAGTCGACCACGACGACGCGGCGCCCGGCGAGCGCGAGCCCGTGTGCAAGCGAAACGGCCGTCGTCGTCTTTCCGGTGCCTCCCTTGGCGGAGGCGATGACGATGCGTCTCATCCTTCCTCCCCGCCACAGGCATCACGCAGCAGCCGCAGATAGGTCTGCCAGCCTTCGCGCCGAACCTCCGCGTCGCGCGCGAGCTCCTCTTCCGGGAGACGCGCCTGGACGAGCGAGGCGGTGCTGCGGTTCTGGAACGCGAGCAACGCCTCCTCGAGGCTTGCGTGCACGGGAAACTGCAGGCTCTGGGGCAGAACGCACTGGACCTGCGGGTGCACCAGATGGACGCGCGTGCCGCCCTTCGCGAGCCGCGACGCGCAGCCGGCCAGCTGCTTCCAGGCCCCGGGCTCGGATTCGCCAACGCCCCGCGCGTCCACGAGGAGGAGCTGCGGCGCCTCCTGCAGGCACCCGAGCCAACCGTCCAGGGCCTCGGCCTCGGGCGACCGCAGAGCCCCGTGCATCACCAGACACTGCGCCCTGCCGCTGCTGCCGAACGCCTCGAGCTTGACGTGCAGCTCCCCGAGCTCCTCGGCCGCCTCGATAGGCTCGGTCCCGGCCGGCGCCAGCATGTCGCGGGGATCCAGCGTCGCGATGGCGGTGGCGGGCTCCGGCGAGGATTCTTCGGCCCACGTCGAGGACGGCACCGGCAGCGAATCGTCGCCGGCTGCCACTGCCCGGGCCGCCCCGTTGGCCTCCAGCGAGCGCAGGCCGAAATCCTCCAGGGCTTCGCCTAGAACGTCGAAGCTGGGCAGAACGGCGCCCAGGTCGAGGATCTCGTAGATGCGCGCCAGCTCCGGATTCATTCCGAACAGCTTGAGATCCCCTCCCGCACCACGCAGCTCGCCCAGGTGGCCGGTGAACGTACCCCACCCCGCGCTGCTCACGAACTCGGTCCTCGACAGGTCGACGAGAATGCGACGTGCGCCCCGCTGCACGACCTCGCGAACCACCTTCTCGAAACGATAGGCGCTCACGGTGTCGAGAACACCCTCGAGTGCCAGCAGCGTGACCTCGCCGTTTGGCCCCACA
>JBHHXQ010000224.1:0-6221 GCA_046757105.1 Candidatus Krumholzibacteriia bacterium | reverse complement strand
GGGTGTCGCCGCAGGAGCGCCGCACGCTGCGCGCGGTTGCATCGATCTGTTCATCCGCCGCGATCCACGCCGCCCGACCCGCATGCAGGCTCTGGACTCCGGCGAGGCGGAAGCTGCGGCCAGGCTCGGCTCGAGGCCGCACGTCTCCGAGAGCGGCTACAGTGATCCCCGACTCGACACGCGCCCGCGTGCCGCCCGCACCCACTACCGTGTCCTGCGAACCCTGTATGGCGCAACCGTGCTGCGACTCGAGCTGGAGACGGGCCGGACGCATCAGATCCGCGCGCACCTGCGCCGCGTCGGAACGCCGCTCCTCGGCGATCCGATCTACGGACCCGGGTGCGAGCACGGAAGGCGGATCGGAGGGTCGGTGCGAGGACCCAGGGAGGAGATCGAAGCGGCGCTGCGCGTGGCCGCGAGCCTGAAGAGGCCGGCTCTGCACGCGTCGGACCTCGAGTTCACCCACCCACGTTCGGGGGAGTCACTGCGTTTCCGCGCCCCGCTGCCCGACGATCTCCGCACGCTCGTGCACCGGCTCGGTGGAATCGGTCCGGCGCCGGTCGGGTCGGCGTCTGCCGGGCCCGCCGTCTGAGCGTTGCCCGGCCAGCCTCAGGACCGGCTCGCCGGTGCGACCGTCTCCCGGCCGTCGCGCATGGCGTGCCGGTAGGCGGCGATGAGGTGCTCCTCGGAGCGTTCCCAGGCGAGCTCGCCGCTGATGCGCCGCAGCCCGGCCTCGCCCATCCGGCGCCGGCGTTGCGGGTCGTCGAGGAGCTCCACGATGGCCCGGCCGAAGGCGCGGTAGTCGTTGTCGCCGACGTAAACGGCAGCATCCCGGGCCGAATAACGCGCCTCCTTGAGATCGAAGGAGACGATCGGTTTCGCCATCGCCATGGACTCCATGATCTTCTGCATCGTCGAGATGTCGTTCAAGGGGCTGTAGGGATCGGGGCTGGCGCAGACGTCGGCGGTGGCCAGGTAGGCCAACATGGGCTCGTCGGGGATGCGGCCCGTGAAGACCACGTGGCGTTCGAGCTCGAGCTCCGCATGCAGCTTCTGCAGGTCCTCCCAGGTGTCGCCGGTTCCGATCAGGACGAACAGCACGTCGTGGCGCTGCAGCTCGTGGACCACGTGATGGGCCGCGCGCAGCAGGTAGTCCACGCCGTCCTGTTGCGCCATGACACCGACGAACGCGACCATGTGGGTGAAACCCCGTTTCAGGGAAGGATCCGGCGGGCGTGGATGGAAGAGGCTCAGGTTCGGGCTGTTTCGCACCACGAAGACCCGATCGTCAGGCACGCCGCCGCGGGTGCGGATCACGTGCCGGTACGACTCGTTGGTGGCGATCACGACGTCCGCAGCGCGGTAGCTTCTCTTCTCGGCCCACAACAGGAGGCTGTAGATGAGCCGCTTCCTGGCCGTGGGGAACTTCGAGAGGTAGGTCTCGGGACACAGGTCGTGCTGGTCGAACACGAACCGCTTGCCGAAGATCTTGAAGAACCACCCGAGCGGGAAGAAGAGGTCTGGCGGATTCCCGACGTGCAGGACGTCGAAGCCGCGCTGCAGCCAGACGCGCAGCGACAGGCCGAAGCACGCCAGCAGCGCCCAGGTGTATTCGAGGACGAAGTCCAACCTGCTCGGACCGTCGAACGGCATCGGGAAGCGGTAGATGGCGATGCCGTCGCGCATTTCGCAGGGCTCCCGGTCGGCGTGGCGTCCGCGCGGACAGATGACCGAGACGCGGTAGCCGGCCCGGAGCAGGCTTTTCGCCTCCCCCCAGACGCGTCGATCCGCGGGCACGGAGTGGTTCTCGACCAGGAGCAACACGCCGCGGCCCTTGCCGGAGTCGTTCGCCGTCGAGGATGCGCAGGTGGAGGGTTCGACTGCGGCCGTCATGCTCTTGCCTCGGGCTGCCGGCGAGGGCCGTCGGGGAGCTCGTGACCGGCACGAAGACTCGTCCGCAGCTTCACTTCGTAGTGATCCAGATACAGCACGTCGATGACGTTGCGTTTGAGCTCGTGGATGGCATCGAAAGGGGTGCCGACGATCGGCTCCTCGTGCCTGCAGAGGCTGGTGTTGATGGCGAGGGGGAGGCCCGTCTTCTCCTGGTAGGCGCGCAGCACGCGGTGCGTGTAGGCGTCCCCGTGGGCGCTCACGGCCTGCGGCCGCGCAGTCCCGTCCCGGTGCACGATGCCTGGCGCCTTCTCCTTGCAGAGTGCCTGGCAGTCGACACAGATGGTCATGAAACGCGCCGCGTACGCGGCCGCATCGAAGTCCTCGAAGTACTTCGGCGCCTCCTCCTCGAGGATGACGGGTGCGAACGGCATGAACTCGGAGCGACTGAGTCTCTTGTTCAGCCAGTGGATCATCGTCGGGTCGTCGGGCTCGGCCAGAATGCTGCGATGCCCGAGCGCCCGCGGGCCGTACTCCATGCGCCCGTGGAACAGGCCCACGACCATGTGCCTCGCCATGTGATCGGCGATCGCGTCCGCAGGGTCATCCAGCCGGCGCCAGCGGATCCCATGCGTCCGCTCGAGCTCGGCACGGATTGCCCCATCGTTCCAGTCGTCGCCCCAGTAGACGTCCCGGAGCTCGTGAGGATGCGCGTCGCCGCCGCGAGCGGCCTGCAGGAGTGCGCTTCCGACGGCCATGCCGCCGTCGCCCATGTGCGGGTGGACGTAGGCGCTCTCGACCCCGGGAAGAGCGAGGATCTTCTGGTTGAGCCGGACGTTGGCGAAAGTCCCGCCCGCGAGGACGACGTGGGAGAGGCCGTACCGCTCGCAGGCGCGACGCGCGGTCTCGAGAAAGGCCTCTTCCAGGATGCGCTGGGCGCCGCTCGACAGCTCCTCGATGTCGAGATGACCCGCCTTCTCGCGCATGTACTCGAAGGTCTCCCGGTAGGCCAGCCTGTGGACGTTCTCCAACCCGCCAGTGCGCTCGTGGTAGCGGTAGATCTGCCCCAGGATTCGATAGGCTTCTTCGCCGTCCGAGTAGGCGGCGAGGCTGGTGATCTTGCTGCCGTGTCGCTCCGGATCGAAACCGCACAGCTGGGTGATGATCTGCCAGAACATCCCGGCGGAGTTCGTCTTGGAGAAGGTCTTCTTGTTGTCGATCTTCCCGTCCCGGGCGACGTAGATCCCGCCCGAGATCGCGTCTCGGCCCGCATCCGAAGTGATGACCAGGGCAACCTGGCGGCCCGAGGTGTAGTAGGCCGACGCAGCGTGGGCCAGATGGTGGTTCAAGTAGCAGACCGGCGCTCGAATGCCGGCGGTGCGCAGATTCTGATTCAGCTCCTCCTTGCTCTGCGTCATGAGGCTCAGAAGCCGCGGCGCACCGTGGGTCGCGATCCGGGAATCCGTGACGCCGCCCGGGCGGTGCGACAACGTCGAGTAGACCTTCTGGTGGAGACGCGGCTCGGCCTCGTAGCAGTAAGCCGCTCCGCTCTTCTCCACCATCGCCTCGACTCCCACCGTCACCCGGTCCACGTCGGAAGCCTCGAGACCGGTGTGCTGGAAGAGCTTCTGCAGGGCGAGAAACGGGAAGCCGAAGTGCGTCTTCTGACGCGAGTAGCGCTCTTCGTTGGCCGCAAACAGGACCTTCCCATCGACAACGAGGGCAACGCCAGCGTCCTTGCCATCGTGGATGCCGAGGATGTTCACGTGGATCTCCGGAATGGTTGGAGTGGGTTCGCCGCCCGCGTCGGCAGCCTGGACCCGGGCGCCTCGAGCAGACCGGGTGCATGGGTTTGCGTTCGCTGGAAGGAAGCGGGCGCCGGACCGGGACCATGGTAGTCGGTGCTCGCGAGCCCGGTCAAGCCGCCCATCCTGGACCTTCCTGGACATCAACCCGCGAAGAGCTGTCTGCGGAGCTGGTGCCAGTACTCCTTGTCGGCGGGGTTCTCGGCGGCACGCTCCGCCTCGTCCAGCATCGCGGCGGCTTCGCTGGGGCGGTTCACACGCAAGTAGCAGCGGATGGCGCCGAGGGCGACGTCACGCATGAAGTTCGGGTGGATCCCGGAGTACGTCCAGGCGATCCGGTAGGCTTCGGCCGCCGCCAGCGTGAACCCGAAGGTTTCGAGGTTCACGCCGAGGCGCTGGTAGTGCACCGACACCGTGCCCCTCAGGAGTTCCTGCAGCCGCGGCTGGGTCGCCGGCGACGGCACCGAGTCGCGCGCGGCGAAGTGCCGTGTCTGGCGTGGGTTCCGGTAGATCTTCAGCCGCGGTCCACTGGCGTCCTCGGGTCCGAACTCGCGCACCAGCTCGTAGCGCGCATCGAGGCCGTCGTAGAAGGCGACCTGCTTCGCGAACTGCGTCGGGTTCCTGCGGTAGCGCGAACTCACCGAGCTGCTGGTGACGATGTAGTCGGCCAGCTCGTCGTACAGTCCCAGATCGTAGAAGATCGACATGGTCTCCGGACGCACCTGGATCATCGGGATCGGTGCCATGGCGTACAGCTTCGTGTCTGCATGCTCCAGGATCCGCTGCCGCACTTCCAACTCGACTTCGGCGAGATCGAGTGCGCTCAGCGGCTGCGGCCCGTACGCTTCGCTCGCGATGTAGGAGCCGGGAGGAACGTTCGCCTCGATCCACTGGCGTGCCAGGGTGCGCGTGTCGCCGCGCAGGCGTGCCAGGCTGCGCTGGTAGCCCGCCAGCGACGGCAGCGCCAGAACCAGCGAGAACAGCGCCAGCGCCGCGGACGGCATCCAGCGGCGCGGCAGGCGCACCCTTGCGAGGATGTCCGCGGCGGCGGCGCTGGCCAGCAGGCAGGCGATCGGCATGAGCGGCAGGATGTAGCGCTCCGCTCGCATCGAGAAGGAGCTGATGAGAGCGCCGTACACGACGGGGAAGATCGCCAGCACGAGCCCCCAGGCGCGCCGGCGCACCAGGACCACGTAGACGAACCCGGCCCCGCTGGCGAGCGCCAGCGGCCAGCCGAGGAGGCTGTCCGTCAGAACCTTCGCATAGAAGACGATCGCCGCCGCCTCGTCCTGTCCGAAGTGACCGAGACGCATGTGCATGCGCTCGTAGTTGAAGCCGAGCCAGAAGGCTTCACGGTCGAGCACGATGAAGGGCGAGGTCGACAGCAGGGCCGCGAGCGACGCCAACCCCGCGAGCAGCAGCCTCTTCGACAGCAGGGACCTCCAGGAGCTGGCCACGAACGCATAGGACAGGGCGACGATCAGCAGGGTTCGCACCGACGGGTCGCGCGAGGCCACGAAGGCCGCCACCACGGTCAGGACGGCGAGGACGAGGATCTGGGCCCGGGAGGCCGGCGCGCCCGGCCCCGGCCGCGCGGATCGACGGCCCCCCCGGCGTTCGGCAGGCTTCGCGCCCCTGTCGCCGGCCGCCGCAGCCGCCCGCCTCACGGCCACGACGTGCGCGAGGACGATGCCGAGCGGCAGCAGCGCCCCCGAGTACTTCGTGGACGTGGCCAGGCCCGCGAAGATCCCGGCCAGGACGTAGTTGCGGGTGCGCGGCTCGCGCAGGATGCCGATGGCGAACAGGCCCGTCAGCATCACGAAGAACGTCAGCGGCACGTCCACCTCGATGACCTGCGACTTGGCGATGTGCACGTGGTTCGTGGCCACGAGGAGGGCCGCGACGGCGCCCGCCGCCACGCCGCTCACGCGCCGCCCCACGAGGTACGTGACCAGGACCGTGCCGGCGGCGAAGAGCGTGGTGATGGAGCGCCCCAGGACGTAGAAGGGCGTCTTGTCCAGGACGAACAGGGTCCGGAAGTCGAGCGTCGACTCGACCTCACCGAAGACGCGCAGGACCGCATGGAGCAGTCCCTGGGCGATGAACTGCACGTAGAAGTAGAAGCTGGGGTAGTTGAAGAAGTGCGGGTTGAGGTCGAGCGAGTTGTTCGGACCCCAGCCCCACATCGGCCACGCCCGCTTGAGCGGATAGGCCTCCTCGTAGACCTGTGGGAGCCCCCAATCGATGCCGTACAGGCGCAGGCCCAGCGCCAGCGCCACCAGGCCACCTGCGATCCACCGGCCTCGCCGCTCCATTCTCCTCCACGGGCTTCGACCCGCCCGGACTCGAAGATACGCCCGCCGACGTTGGCATGATAGACAGTCGCTCGGGCGACCCGCAACGCGTGCCCGGGCGCAAGCCGGGTCGCGTCGCGCCCGACCCGCACCTCACCAGGTCGGCTTGGGCGGATCGGGTGCGAAGAGCGAGGCCTGGACGGCGCGGACACGTGCGGCGGTTCTCCTGGAC
>JBHHXQ010000223.1:0-6241 GCA_046757105.1 Candidatus Krumholzibacteriia bacterium | reverse complement strand
GGCGGCGAGGGTGCTCGCACACCGCAACGCGAACTACCACCTCATGAACACGAACCAGAACATGACGGCGGGCCACCTGAACGTCATCTACCGCATGGCCGCGGGTCGCTTCCCCGAGGTGGACGACTTCTTCCTGGAAGGCACGATGGGGTCCTGGTCGCTGGACGGCATCGGGGTCAAGGTCTCGCGGCGCACGCTAGGGGCCTCGCTCGACGCGCTGCGGCGCAATCCGAAGGCGCTCGACTACATCAACCTGTGCGTGCCGCGCGGTTTCCATCGCCCGGGAGCGGTGGCGGCCGGGGCGCGCTGCGTGCTGGCTGCAGACCCCAAGGGCCGGCGCGTGCTCGAGACGTTCGATGCGGATGCTCGCGGCGGCTTCGAGATCCGACTGCAGAGCGCCGGCGGCGACGGATCCCTGTACGTTCTGGCAGCGGCGCCGCACGGGAAACCGGCGCCTCCGATCGAGCTGGCCCCGGTCGCGCCGGCCGGGGCGCCGCACGGCTCCGGGCGGCGCCCCGCCCCGGCCCCGCCGGCCGGGGTCTCGGTGCGCAAGGCGAGCGCCGACCATCGCATTCTTCTCAAGGCCGATCCGGCCGGCACCGGCTTCGTGCTGGAGGGTCTCGGCGTGCGCGAGCCGGTCTACAGCGGTCCGGTCAACCACGCCAGCATCAGCTTGGGAGCCGCCGGCGAGGACTTCCTGATCTCGCGCGTCGAAGGCAACGTCGGACTGTCGCTCACCTCGTCGGGCGAAGGGGGTCCGTTGCGCCTGCCGCCGGAGGTGATGCGCTGGGAGACGCTGCAGGCCGCCTCGGCACATTTCGGCATCACGGCGGCCGATGTGCGCAGGGTGCGCGACGTCGAAATCAAGATCAACCAGGGTGCCAAGCCGGGCAAGGGCGGACGCCTGGCCGGCCCCAAGGTGACGCACACGGTGAGCCGGGCGCGCAACATCCCGGTGGGAACTGACGCGCTGTCGCCCGACCCGAAGCACGACATCTACTCGATCGAGGACATGCCGGCCGAGGTGTGGCTGTGGCTGCACTACGACGTGCACTGCGGCATCAAGATCACCGGCTCCACCTACACGAAGTACGTGGCCGCAGGCATGTGGTCGAACTTCGTCGTCGACTACCTACTGGTGGACGCGGGCCTGGCCGGCTCGGCGAACTACCACGCCGACTCGTCGCGGGTCGGGTGGCCGGACACCTTCCGCACGATCCTTCACACGCACCACGCATTGCTGCACGAGCCTTTCTACGACGAGGCCACGGGCGAGACCTGGCCGATCCGTGATCTCAACGGCCGCGCCTTCGGGGCTGACGGTGGCACGAAGCTCCTGGCTTCGGGCGGCATCCGCTCCGAGATGGACATGCTCAAGGTGCTGATCGCCGGCGCCGACGGGCTCCTCGAAGCGTCGATCGGCAAGGCGGTGGCGTTCGGGTGCAACCAGTGCGGCATCTGCCATCTCGACTGCCCGCGCGGCGGCATCACCACGAAGGTCGAGCTCACCGTTCAGAACGACCGCCAGACCATGCGGCGGCGCCTGCGCAACTGGACGGCGCTCAACATGGTCAAGCTGGCCGTGCTCGTCGACGCCATCAACCGCGAGATGGGCTGGGTGGATCGGCGCGGCAACGTCGTCGTGGAGTCACAGGTCATCGACGACATCCGCAAGCTGCGCGGGCGCACCGACTTGTTGGCTCTTCCGCGGCACCAGCCGGCAGCGGCGCCGATCCGGGTCCCCGCGGTCGAGGAGCTGGATGCGGCGATCGGCCGCGGGGGGCGGCGTCCTGCCGGAACCGCGCTGCAGGCCGCGCCGGAGACACTCGGCGCGACCCACACCGGTGCCGGCCCGGCTGCGGCGGGGGCCGCGAGCCGAGTGGCTCGTGACGCCGGGGCCGGGCGAGTCGCCGATGGGGCCGACGCGAACCCCGGGTCCGGTTCGGGCGGCGCGCCACAGCCCGAGCACGACTCCTGCCGTGTCGGCAGCCTGCTGGTGAGCGAGCCGGTCGACGTGAGCGCCGTCTGGGAGGCGGCGCGCCTGTCGACGAACGGGGGCAACAACCGTGGCGGTGGAATCTCGTTCGCCGGCTTCACGCCCGAGCCGTTGCGCGGGCGCACGTGCCTGCTGTTCAACACCATCGGTCCGGATCGCGCCACGACGATGCAGGCGATCCTCGAGCATCTCGAGGGCCTGCGGGTCTTCGATGCGCGCGGCCGCGAGATGGAACTCGAGGAGGTGGGGCTGCGTCTGCCGGAGTTCCGCGTGCCGGTGCGGCCACAGTTCCGGGCGGAGGACGGCTGGCGCAGGGTGGGGCTGCGCGAGAACGTCGGCGACATCACGATGCTCTTCACCGAGATGCGCGGGGACGCCCTGTGGCGGTACGGCCGGCAGCTCGTCGAGAGCCCGCACTGGCTGCAACGCAAGGTGAAGTACGGGCATCTGCGTGACGAGGAGCTCCTGGATGCCGTCGACCGCGCGGTGCGCCGCGCCGAACCGTTCCTCGATCCGGACGAGCCGAGTCACCTGCTCGCCTTCCTGCGCGACGTCAAGGAGGAGTACTACATGACGCTCGCGCACATCATCGACACGCGCTACTACCGCACGGGCGGCCCGGCGCCGAAGTTCGCCGCGAAGCGCAGCGGCTACGTGGTGTCGATGGGTGAGGACATGGGGAGCATCAAGATCAGCGGCTGGACTCATCTCATCCCCGCGTACTTCGACTTCGAGAATTTCTGGAGCCACTATCCCGGAGCGCGCGAGCACGGCGGCGTGCGTCAAGTGCTGCGCGGCGAGAAGACCTGGACCACCTCCCTCATGGCGCACGTCTGGGGCATCCACCATCGCTACCCGACGAACTCTCCGGCAATCGATGCCGAGGGCCGCGGCAACCCGGCGGGAGCGCATCCGTTCAAGTCGTACAACGTGCTCCTCATGCACAATGGCGAGCAGGTGGGCGTCGATTCGACGGCGCCGCTTCTCACCGAGCACGCCAGGGTGCACGTCGATCCGTCCCTGGGCGAGGGAGCCGAGGAGTACGAGGGGGACTCGCTCTATGAACGCAAGGCCCTCACCGACACGGAGTACGCGGCGTACCTCGTGGACTTCACGCGCCGCGTGCTCGGACTGCGCACCGACGACGCCACGCAGATTCTCTCGCCGATCACGGGAATCGACCTCGAGGCGGTCGTGCCCGAGGAACGGCGCGAGCGCTATCGAAGCCTGTCCAGGAACTACGTGCAGTTGACTCCCACCGGCCCCTACAAGTTCACGATCCTCGAGGCACGACACACCGACTCGGGCCTGCGTGTCGGTTTCCGCGAGAACATGGACATCAAGTTCCTGCGGCCGCACGAGATCGCCGTGAACTGGGACACCACAGCGGCCGGGACGCGCGCCGTCGCCAACGGCTCCGAGGCGAAGATCGCCGACGCGATGCTGAGCGTGCTGCGCCAGCAAGGCATTCTCGCCGACGCGGGCAGCGACATGCGCTTCAACATGCGTCCCGGCGGCCGCCCGGGCACGGGTGAGATGGGCGGCGTGTTCGAGGCGTTCCTCGATCTCCAAACGCGCCAGGTGGCGCTGCACAATCGTTTCGGTGAGCCGGTGGAGGTATCCCGGGCCGGGAGCAAGCCGGATCCGCTGCGCGGCCTGCGGACGGCCGTGGCGGCCGGCCGGAAGCGCTACTGCGACGAGGCACGCGAGCGCCTGCGGCAGATGGCCGCCACGGTCGGGTCGCACCGGACCGCTGGGTCGGACGATCTCCGATCACCCGAAGCCGGCGGGCCGCACGACGTCCGCGAGTGCCACGAGTCCGCCCACGGCTTCGTGACCTGGGTGCTCGAGCGCCTGAAGGACTGGAGCTTCGACGAGTACCGCCTCGTCGTCGAATGGGAGCTGCCGCGCCTCGCGGCGCGCTCCGATGCCCACCGCGAATGTGCGCTGTGGATCCTCACCGAGATCCGCAAGCGCCTGCACCTGACCGACACGGGCGGCAAGTCGCTCGCGGCGCTGCAGTACTTCGCGGACGGCGGCTACGAGTACGACGGCGAGCCCGAGGGCGGCATCTACAGGTTGCTGCACGCGGTGCCCGACATCTGGGAGACGAAGGCCGCTGCACCCTTCTCGCAGATCCGCTTCGACACGCGACTCGACCTCACCTCGCCGGCCGATGCGTCGCAGGCGCTCGTCGTCAACATGGACGGTTTCGTGAGCGAGGCCTTCGGGATCGAGGGCGCCGCACGCTTCCTGTCCGAGGCGGCCAGGCTCGGCTGGCGGCGCCTCATCACGTACAACTACCGGGGCGGACCACGCTACCTCGGAACCAACCTCGCCGAGCCCGGGGGCGCTCCGGCCCAGGGCGTGCGCATCGATCTCTACGGCCGGCAGACCGGTGACTTCCTGGGGGCGCTCCTCGAAGGCGCCGACCTCTACTGCTACGGGCAGGGGCAGAGCCACGTCGGCATGAAGGCCGGCAACGGCTACATCTTCGTCCTCCAGGACATCCTGAACACCGGCTTCTACTCGGCACACGGCGGAACGCTCTCCGTGTGGGACTCGGGCAGCCGCTTTGCGGTCGCGGGGCAGAACCGTGTCCACCTGGACGACGGCGTCACCGTGGCACCGGGCCTGAAGTCGATCCACTTCGGGGCGCCCAACGAGTACGCCTTCGAGTACCTGATGTCGGGCGGCGACAACTCGCTGCACGTGGTGATGGGTCTGGAGAAGCCGGACCGGCGCGGCCAGCTGCACCTGCGTCGCCGCCCCTACGCCGGCAAGTTCTTCATGTCCGGCGCCGCCGCCGGCCGCGTCTTCGTCTTCGATCCGGACGGTCGCATGGAGGCGGCCCAGGTACACGGCAACGAGTCACAGCGTCCGACCGCCGAGGAATGGGACCGGGACGTGGGCCCCTTCGTCACCGCCGAAGCGGCCAAACGCGGTCTGCCCATCCAAGTCGTTCCCGGTGGCTTGCGCATCCGGCTGGCCGGCGAGTGGCGCGAGTACGCCTGCGGCGAGGCCTTCACGAAGTACGTTCCCATCCGCATCTCGCGCTCCGCCCAACGCCTGGGTGAGGCCCCCCCCGCCCTCGTCGGCATGGTCGAGGAGCTGTAGCCGCCGGCGCACCGGCCGGCTCGAGCGGCGGCTCCGCAGGGAGCGGGCGCGCCGGTCCGCTCTACGCCCAGCTCCGCCGGGAGGCACGCGACCTGCCGAGCCGCGCTCTGCACGAGCCCCGGGGAGGCCCAGAGGTGGGTCGCCGGGTATCATGTTGTGGACGAAGCGGGGGTGCGCGCGCGAGCCCCCCCTTGTCGCTCTTCGAGGGGAGTCAACGGTGACGACCACGCGCCCGGCGTTCTCGTCGTCCCCGGACGGTCTCCACCTGCAGTCTTCCGATTCCGAGGCGACGCCGTTGCGGGTGAAGCAGGCCGTTTGGACGCTCGTGCTGGTCTGCGGGGTGGCGATCCTCCTGGCGCACGCCCTGTACTTCCGCATGTTGATGCGGGGCCACTGCGTCGACGACGCCTACATCTCGTATCGGTATGCGGAACATCTCGCGGCTGGAAGAGGGCTCGTCTTCAACCCGGGTGAGCGCGTGGAGGGCTACTCCAACCTTCTGTGGGTGCTGCTGCTGACGGGGTTTGCCAGGATGGGTGCGAACCTGGAGATCGTCTCCCAGGTGCTGGCTCTGGGCTGCAGCGTCGGTGCGCTGCTGCTGGCGGTGCACGCGTTGCGGCAGCTCTTCGGGGTCCACAGCGCGCTCCTGGCTGCCCTCGTCGTTCTCGGTCTGGCGGCGAGCGGATACTACGCCGCCTGGAGCGTGGCGGGGCTCGAGAGCACGCTGTTCGGGTTCCTGCTCTTGGCGGCGTGGTACCGCTTCGTGATCGAGGTCCGGGAGGGGAGTGGGGCTCTGCAGCTGTTGGCACCGTTGTTGGCGCTGCTGGCCTTGACGCGCCCGGAAGGGGTCTTCCTGGCACTGGGCGGCGTGGTGCTGCGCCTGGTTCTCGTGGCGCGGCGCGGCCGACCGCTGCGCGGCGGCGAGACGCTCGTTTTCGTCGCCATCGTGTGCGGCACGCTGGCGCTCTACGAGGCCTGGCGCTTCGCGTACTACGGCCCGCACCTGTTTTCCAACTCGGTGCCGCCACCAGTGGTCTATGCAAGTATCAAGGCTCTGGACATGGTGGAGAATATGCCTGAGCTCAGAGAAAGGCTCATGGACAACACCAGATACTTCAGAAAGGAGAT
>JBHHXQ010000222.1:0-6284 GCA_046757105.1 Candidatus Krumholzibacteriia bacterium | reverse complement strand
CAGGCGGTGAGCCCGGGGATCTTCGACGTGCTCTACCTGCTCGGCCGCGCCAAGTCGGTGGAGCGCCTGCGTCGCGGCGCCGACATCGTCGAACGCAACCGCGAACTCTCCGCACGTGAGGGTCGCGGCGATGCCGACGCTTCGTAGGCCCGCGCTCGGTACGATGGACCGCTGGCGGGTGCGCCGGCCGTCGCAGACGAGCCCGCCGGCCGGCTGGGGGACAGCGCTCGTCGGCCGGCGCTGCGCGTGGAGCGTGCGGAGCGGGCTGGCGCCTGGAGGACCCCCGTGCGCTCTTGAAAGCCACATTGGGGTCTGCTAGGTTTGCGATCCCTCGAGCCGGTTTGTTGGCCGGTCGTCCAACGGCAGGACAGCAGACTCTGGATCTGTTTATGGGGGTTCGAATCCTCCCCGGCCAACCATCTCGACCTCGCCCGTCCCGGGCGGCTTGTTGTGCACGGATCTGGCATCGTCGTCGGCGATCCGCTCCTGACGGCCCGGGACGCCGACCGTGCGGCGATCGCGTTCCGGTCTGCTCGAGGAGCGCGGCCCGACCCGCGGGCGTGCTTGACCGCACGAACGCGCCTGTGATAGAAAATCGACCCTGCCGCTTCCGAGCCACGGCAGGCGACGACAATCCGGCGGCCCCATCGTCTAGTGGCCTAGGACAGTTGGTTCTCAGCCAACAAACCGGGGTTCGATTCCCCGTGGGGCTGCCAGCTCTTGAAAATGCCCTCGGGCATTGCCCGAGGGCGTTTTCCGTGGGTCGCAACGGGGCGAACTCGGGCGCTGACGCGCCGCTCGCCAAGCGGTTCCTTCCGAGCCATCGTCACCCGGACCGGAACATTCGAGAGCGCAGCCGTTCTCGCTACCGGTAGAGGCTCTTCACCTCTCCCCAGGTGATCGCCGCAGCGGTCGCCTGCGGAGGTCCGGCGGCCCGGGTCATGCTCGTCCCACCGCGACCGCGCATGCTGCCGAAAACGCTCGGGTCCGCGAGGCTCGTGCCGGCAGAGCCCAGGTCCTCCCACACGTAGATGTGGTACTTGAGCGGGTCTCCGACGCTCCGCGCCCCCTCGTCGATGACGACGAAGCTGGCGCGGCCCTCGACCTGGTAGTCCGGCTCGCCCAGGGTGTCGAAGAACACGCTCGTGCGGTAGGTCGCTTCGGTTGCTCGCCAGCGCTCCGGGTCGAGGCCATCCGGGTTGCTCTCGGGATGGAAGTACAGGTCCGGACGCTCGACGAAGTCGCTCTCCGGAACCATTCGAAGCGCGATCGCGGTGACGCGCAGCTGCCACGGGAGCGGCGGCCCTCCGGTGCTGATTTCCGGCTTGAACATCCGCAGGTGCAGCGCCAGCTCCTCGTCGAGGTCCCAGCCGGTCTCTCCCGTGCGCGGGTCGGGCTCGGCGAGCACGAAGACGTACCGGGCGCTCGAGACGCCCGACAGCAAGGACGACAAGGCGAGATAGTCCTGCCGGCGATACGTGTCGGCGAAGATCCGCATGAGATCCGCCTCCGATTCGACCCGCCGCGGGCGGTAGAAACCCTTGACGGTGGCCCAGGTCACCTCGCGAACGCCGCTCTGCAGCATTGGCGTGTGGGGGGCTTCCGCGGACTCCAGGTCGAGCTCCTCCCAGTGATGCAGCGTGAACTTGCCGGCCTCGCCGACGCTGCGGGCGCGGTCCTCGAGGACCGTGAACCGGACCGGACCGCTCACCTGGTAGTCGGGGCCCTTGGTCGCGAGGTACGCGTAGCTCCAATACGTGGCCCGGCTGGCGCGCCAGCGTCCGGGGTCCAGCCCGCTCGGGTTCGTCGCGTCGTGGTGGTAGAGCTCGGGACGTTCGCTGAACTCGGTCAGCGGTGTGAGATGGATGCGGATCGATTCCATCCGCAGGTCCTGTGGAACGGGAAGCTCCCCGGCCTGCCAGAAGCGCGGATTGAACATGCGCTCGTGGATCTCCAATTCTTCGGTGCGTCCCCAGGATGCCGGCCCGGCGCTGACGGCGGCGTGCGTCTCGAATCGGAACTCCGCACCGTCCCGACCGGAGAGAAACGCGGCGAACGACCCGTGGCTCATGTGTCCGTAGGCGTGCTCGAACTCCCGGATGAATGCGGTTTCCGAGTCGATCCCGGGCTCGGGCAGGTACAGCTCCTTGATCTGCGCCCAGGACCAGGAGGGGACCGCGTCCGCTGCTCCTGGCTCGGCGGAGCCGTCCGACTTCAGGTTCGGGTACGACTGATCCTCCCAGCGGTAGAGGCGGTACTTGCCGCGCTCGCCGATCATCCTGGAGAGATCGTCGATGACCACGAACCGGGACGGCGACTGCATCCGGTAGCCCCACAGGTTCTGCATGCGGATACCGCCGCGAACCGTGTACGACGCCTGCGTGACACGCCAGCGCTCCGGGTCGAGACCCGCCGGGTTCTTCACCGGATCGTAGTAGAGATCGGTGCGCTCGCTGAAGGGCTCGCGGGGCGAGAACGACACGTCGATCGATTCGATGAGGAGCTGTGCGGGAACGGGTGGTTCGTCGGGGGCGAGCCGTTGCGGCTCGAGCATCCGATGGTGGATGAGGAGTTCCTTGTCACGTCCCCACTCCGAGACGCCGGAGCGCAGCTGGAAGCGCATCGCGAAGACGTAGCCGCCGTCCGCGTCCGCGAGCAGCCTGGCGAACAGGGTGAAGCTCTGCTGGCGGTACGCGTCTTCCAGGGCGGCAACCAGGGCCTCTTCGGATTCGAGCACCGGCCCCGTATCGGGCTCGTTCCCCACCTGGACCGGTGACTTCTCGGGGCAGCCTGGGACCACCAGCAAACCCGCGACGAGGAGCAGCCCCTTCGCGAGCCGCGGGAGACGGCCGTGCCGGTCGCCAGGGGTCCGATGCCACGATGGATCCAACATGCTCATCCCTGACGGTGTGGGGTCGACGAGGAGTGTAGACCATCGGGGTCGAGATGGGCCACCTGCCACCGACATCGATGCCTACGAACGGGTGGTCTTGCGCAGGCACAGGTGCTCGATGAACGGACCCAGGGCGATGGTCGGGATGCCGAGAGCAGCCAGCGGTTTCCCGGCGATGCGCTCGAGGAGCAGGTGGGCGAGCCGTCTCTTGGCGCTCACGGGGACGCCGGGATCGCGGCCGGCCGGCAGCAGACGGTTGCCGGCCACGCTGATGTTCAGCACCTCGAAGGGATGCCCGGCGGCGCGCAACGGCCGTGCGATCTCCCACCAGGACATGCCACGGCGGCCGCGCGCGTCGAGGTCGGTTCCCGGCCGGTGACGGCCGCAGGCGACCGCGACACGGTGCGCGAGCCCCGAGGGAAGCCACGGAATGAACGGCAGGCCGGTCGTGTGGCGGTCGATGGGCCACAGCGGGTTGGGCGTTTCGCTGATGAACACCAGGCCGCCGGGCCTGAGCAGCCGCCACATCTCGAGGATCACGCTCGGGCGGGTGGAGAAGGGCACCACGTGCTCCAGGACGCCGTTCGCGAGAATGAAGTCGATCGATTCCGGTTCGAAGTCGAGATCACCCACCTGCGAGACAGGCGGGATGTGGAGCGTGTTGACCCGCTCCCTGATGCCGTGGTGCTCGAAACGCAGCGCGGCGATGTCGAGGGAGTCCGCATCGATGTCGATGGCGGTGAGGCGGCTGCCCTCCGCCTGTTCGCTCAACGCAACCGTCGTGCTTCCCGTACCGCAGCCGAAGTCCAGGATGTCCATGTCGCGCAGGTCGGTGAAGACCCGGACTTGCGGCATCAGCTGGCGGCGGAACGCAACGACGCGCCCACCCATGTGGTCGCGAATCCATTCGTGGTACATGGGCAGCTTCTCGGCTCCCGCGTGCATGCGCAGGATGCGCTGCAGCATCTCCTCGCCGTAGGGAATCGGGTAGTCCGAGGTGGGCGGGTTCTCGACGAAGGGCGGTCGCCGTGCCTGCAACGCGGGTCTCCTCCGTTCATCGAGAGGGCGGCTCCGACCACGGCCGAGGAGTCCTGAAACGGCAGCCATCAAGCTACAGGCTCGAATCGGCTGGAGTCCAGGGCTGGGCTGCGGGTTGACTCGGGTCTCGGGCACGCAGACCGGAAGGCCGATCCCGACACCGAGCTGCACGAAGGGAGTGGCAGCGCTCCACCAGGACACGATGTCACGAGTTTCCCGCGCACCCGAGAAGGATGCATCCGGGCAGTCCCGGTGGGGTGCGCGACGAGCGCCCCGGCCTGCGCGGCGCGCGCTTGCGAAGCGCCGGCGGTCTTCTGGACCTGTTCGTTGGATGCCACTATGATCGATTCTCCGAGTGCGGGCGCGGCCGGTCCACATCCCGAACCCACTGTCCGGCACCTGACCGAGTTCGAGCGGTGAATTCCTGGAGGAGCGTGGATGCGCTGGAGCATGCGCTTGCTCATCTCCTGTCTGTTCCTGTTCTCCGGGGCCACGGCGCTCGTCTACCAGGTCGCCTGGACGCGGAACCTCTCCCTCATCTTCGGCGCCAGCCATCAGGCGGTGAGCATCGTGCTGGCCGCGTTCATGGCCGGATTGGCGCTCGGCGGCTGGGTTCTCGGGCGCGTGGCCGATCGGCTGCACAGGCCGCTGCGCAGCTACGGGTTGCTCGAGTACGGGGTGGGCGCGGCAGCGGTCCTCCTGCCGTTGCTTCTGGCGCTCGTGGACCGCGCCTACGTGGCCGCGGCGCTCCGGGTCGAGGGCGTCACGTGGTCCTTGAACGTCTTGCGCGCGACGCTGGCGTTCGCGGTGCTCGTCATCCCGACCTTCTTCATGGGCGGCACGCTGCCGGTCTTGACGCGCTACGTGGTCCACGAGCTCGGCGACTTCGGGCCGCGGCTCGCCTGGCTGTACGGCATCAACACGGCGGGAGCCGTGGTGGGAGCATCCGCCGCGGGGTTCATCCTGCTGCCACGCCTCGGGGTGACGCAGACGCAGCTCCTCGCGGTGCTGGCGAACGTCGCCATCGGTGCTGTGGCGATCCTGGCGGACCGGCGCATTGCCGGACCGGAGGTGTCCGCGAAGCCCGCGGCCGGTGCGAAGACGGCGGCGGTCGAACCCCGGGCCGCCTCGCAGGCTGCGGCGTCCGAGCGCGGCGCCAAGCCGCGGACGCCAGTGGGGCGCGGGCCGGCAAGCACCGGCATCGCGGCCCCGTCCCGATCGCCTGGGGCACCCGCCGTGCCGGACCGCGCCAGCTGTCCCGCGGCGCTGCGCCTGGCGTTCCTGGGCACCTTCGTCAGCGGCCTCTGCGCGCTGGCGCTCGAGGTCATGTGGACGCGCGGCATCGGCATGGCCATCGGCACGACGACCTACTCGTTCACCATCATGCTGGCCGCGTTTCTCGTCGGGATCACGCTCGGCAGCACGATCCATGCTCTGGTGCCCCTGCGCAGGGTCCACGAGGCCGTCCAGTTCGGCGTGGCTCTGCTCGTCATCGGCGTGTCGAGCGCGGTCGTCTCGCAGCTGATTCCGCGCCTGCCGCAGATCGCCGTGGAGCTCAACATGCGGATGTACGGCGGCTCGCAGGGTGTGCGCACCGCAACGACGTTGCTTCTCTCGTTCGCAATCATGCTGGTGCCCGCGACGTTCATGGGGATTGCCTTCCCGTTGGCCGGGCGCGCGCGTGCGCGCCTCCGCGAGCAGTTCGGGCGCTCGGTCGGCGACATCGTCGGGCTCAACACGCTCGGCGGGATCCTCGGCCCTCTTCTCGCCGGCTTCGTGCTCATTCCCGGCCTCGGCCTGCAGAACAGCATGCTGCTGGTCTGCGGGCTCGACCTCGGATACGGACTGCTCGTGCTGTCGGTCTATCTCGGGCTGCGTCGTCCGAGGCTGTGGCCCGTCGCGGCGCTGGCCGCGCTGGCTGCGGTTGCGATCGGGGCGGCACTTCCGAATGTGATGCCTGCGTGGGATCTGCACACGCTCGGCGCTTTCCAGAACAACGTCAGCGTGGGCTACACGAACGCCACCGGGGAGATCGACGTGCGCGGCCAGCTGGCCGGGACCCAGGTGCTGTACTACCAGGAAGGGCGTGGCTCGACCGTCTCCGTCACCGAATCGCAGGGTTTCCGTGCCGTGCTCATCAACGGCAAGTCGGGGGCCACCGACCACCACTCGGATCTGCAGCACGAGTATCTTCTGGGGCACCTGCCGGTGCTGCTGCATCCGGATCCGAAGTCGGTGCTCGTGATCGGTTTGGGTGCGGGGCTGACGCTGGGCGGCGTCACGGCGCACTCGGGGATCGCGGAGATCACCCTGGTCGAGATCGAGCCCGCGGTGCTGGGGGCGGCGCGCGCTT
>JBHHXQ010000221.1:0-6309 GCA_046757105.1 Candidatus Krumholzibacteriia bacterium | reverse complement strand
GATCCGCACCCGCTCTGCGTACAGCGACTCCGCCTCGAAGGCGCGGCCGGCACCCAGAGCACGGCTCGCCTCGGCCTGCAGGCGCGCAATCTCGTGCGCGCACGGGACAGCGAACACCGCAGGCCGCAGGTAACGGCGCTCGGCACGCCGCAGCTGCTCCGGTGTGAGGCGGATCTTGCTCAAGCGCTGGCGCCGCCATGCCGCGATCAGGTCGTCGAGCGACCTGCCGTATGTCGCCTCGAAATCGCGGCTCGACCACAGGCGCCGGAAACGTTCCATCCCCTGCATGTCGACGAGGAAGCGCACGAACGAGCCGGCGGTCGTGTAGGCGCGCGTGTGTGCCTGGGTCCAGAAGCCGAGCGCACCCATGATGCTGCCCACGTCCGGCAGCACACCGAGCGAGTCCATCGCGACGCAGGCTTCGTCCGGCGTCAGCCCGAGCTGCGCGCTCTCCTCGCGCCACTCGGCTGCCACGGCGATGCCCTCGTGGATGCCGATCTGCGGGCAGATGCGCCACCAGCGGTCGAGGTGTGCCGCGAAGATGTGCGCCATCTCGTGACGCAGGACCGGGTGCGGCCAGCGTGCGGCGTTGATGTGGAACTCGTCGTTCAGGGCGTCCTCGAAGCTGGTTCCCGCGGCCCCCATCAGACGTTTCTTCTGTGCGCCCGACCCGTACACGTAGCTGCCGATCTGCGGCGGCTCGACGCCGAAGAACTCGCGCAGCTCGGCGTAGTGGAACTCGTGCTCACGCGCCAGCTCTGCGGCGCGCTCCGGCGTGTAGGCATCCGCGTCGTAGTAGATGTGGCAGTGCTCGGTCTCGATGTGACCGCCGAGTGTGCGCTGGATGTAGGCGCGGTCGATCCGCAGGCCCAGCGAATTGCCGTTGGCAGCGAGCATGCCGAGCGTCACCGCGGTGAGAAGGGCGATGCCCCCGGGTACGGCGCGCTGCGCGTTCCACGGGCGCAGCAGGGCTGCGAGGCGTGCGCGGGTGCCGTCCCAGAGGAGCAGTGCCAGCGTTGCGAACAGCACCGCTTCCATCACCACGATGCCGCGCGCCAGGACCAAGCGGGCCGAGATCGGGATCAGGCGGTCGTACACCGGACCCGGGAAGAAGCCGACGAAAGCGTTGAACCCGAAGATCGGCGGCTCGCGCACGACGTTCCACAGGACGTGGACGTAGGTGGCGAGACTCCACAGGACGAGTGCCAGTCGCGCGCGTCGGGTGGGCCAGAGGAGCCCGAAGAGGAACCCGAGCGAGGTGCCGTAGAGCACGCCCGGAGCCGGAAACAGCAGATAGAACTGCAAGCCTTCGCCCCAGTTGCACGTGGGGACGCGCCACGCGTTCACGCAGATGACCGCGAGCGGCAGGAGAAGGAGCGACAGGTTCTCGATCCCCGCTCGCAGGAGTGCAGCGCCCGGGAACGCATGCGCCGGGCCGGGCGTGGCCGGGCCCGATGCAGCACGCGCGCCGGCGGCGCTCGCGCACGCGCGCCAGCCCGAGGCGTAGGCCAGGACGGTCCCCATCGTCACGGCGAACTCGAAGCCGAGCAGGTTGAACAGGGGGACGAAAGCCAGCCCGACGGAGAAGCCGGCCACCAACAGGTGTGCGAGGATCAACGAGCGCAGAACGACCTCCCGCCTGATGCTAGACTCGGAGCGCGGGACGCGGGCCTGGTGCACCGGACGGGCAGCGGTCTCGACGCGGCGGGCGTTCACTCATCGCAACGAGGAGATACCATGCGTTACACACGAACCGCACTCTGGGGTGCTGCCCTGCTCGGCGCCGTGTTCCTGGGCTTCCAGAGCGGCCGGGCACAGTCCGAGGGCGAGGACACCTCCTGGATCATCGGAGTCTACGGCCTCGGTGGCATCATCAGCGAGGACGGTTCTCTCTGGCAGTGGATGCCCGACCAGCGCAAGTGGATGACCATCGACGAGGTCCTGGGTGCCGAAGGCATGCAGACCCAGATCCTGCCGCTGCCCGTGGACGTGCACGACATCCGCTTCATGGAGACCTGGGGGTTCCTGGTCACCCACGATGGCCAGGTGTGGCACTACAGTCTCAACGAGCAGCGCTGGGAGAACGTCGGAACGCCCTGAGCCGCAGATCCACGGGACCCGCGGCCGGCGCCCGGAACGCTGGGCGGTGTCGCGCGTGCAGGCCAGGTCTCATGCGGAGCGGCGAGGCAGGTGCAGGGCCGGCGGCGCGGCCCGTCCCCCCGCGGGGCGGCCGAAAAGCCTGAAAGGCACGGGACTTTCCGCCGCCGGTGGGGTATCTTTCTAGAAGCAGGGGTCTGGGATCCCCGGGCTCCGACTCCTCCCCTGGTCTGGAGGCGCAGTCATGCGACGCGTTCTGACGCTTGCTTTGACGGTGGTTCTGGTCCTAGCCGCCTCCGCGCACGCCGGCCACAAGGACCGTCAGGCCGAGCTGCTCGACGAGGTTCTACGGCTGTCGTACGAAGGCGTTCCGGATCAGATCGTCATCAAGCAAATCTACGCGATGGATTTCATCTTCGAGCTCACGGCGGACGACATCATCGAGCTGCGCACGCTCGGTGTCAGCGATGCGGTGATCGAGGCGTTGATCGACACGGCGCTCGAGGAGGACGACGACATCCGGGACGCGTACGTGGGGCTCAGCCCCGGGTTCTACTCGCCCTGGTACCACTACCCGTACGCCTGGGCGTTCTACTTCGACCCCTTCCCGAGCTTCTGGTCGTACTACTACTACCCGGTGGCCTACGACTGGGCTCCCTACGGCTCCTACGGATGGTGCGGGGGCCTCTACTACTACGCCTACCACCGCCGGGACCATCACTACCGGGACGACCGCGGCCCGATGGGTGGCGCCTACCTGGTGGCGTCCGAGCTGCCGGCTCGGCGTGTGCGGCAGCCAGCGGTGCCGGCCGCGGGGCGGCCGGGTGGCCACGGCGGCGTGATCGACCGGCGTCCCATCCGGGAACGCCGACAGCGGGCCGAGCGGCCCCGGGTGATCAGCGAGCGCCGCGGCGACCTGCGTCCGTCGCGCTCGGCGTACCGGGCCGGGGAGGTCCGGCAGGTGCGGACGCCGCAGGCCCGGCCGCGGGTGGTCCCGTCGCGGATCGTGCGTGGGACCCGCGAGCCCATGGATGTCCAGACCTCCCGGGTATCGCGGCCGGCGACTCAGCCCCGGCGACCGCAGCCCGCCGCGCAGCCCCGGCAGCGCCGCAATCTCCACGATGCCAAATCGCCGGCGCGCGTCGAACGGCCCACCGGGAAGCGCCAGAGCGTGCGACCGTCCACACGCCCGCAACAGGTCAAGCACTCGGCGCGGCGCCGGGCTCCGGCCCCGAACGTCACCCCGCGCCGTCCGTCGCCGAGGTCGACGCACGCGAGAAGTGCACCCGCCCCGCACCGGAGTTCGGCGCTACGTTCGGTGCGCACCATGCGCTCGTCGCACGCCAGGCCGAGTGTCGGTCTGCGCAGCACTCCAGCGCGGCCGACCGCCCACAGGATCGCCTCGCACCGAGGCCGCTCGAAGTAGCGCGCCCCAGACCAGGGTTTCGAAAACGACGGCCTCCGCTCTAGACGGAGGCCGTTGCTCTTGGTGCGCCTGGGGAGCGATTCGGAGCCCGAGTCGATGCAGCGCGCGAATCGAGCATGCGCGGGGATCGGCGGCGGCGGGCCGAAGTGGGGTTCGCGAGCACGGAGGAGTCGACTGGACCCGGTTCACCCGCTCGCGCCACTAGCGCGTGGCGCGTGGATGGTTCGGTGAGCTCGACTTGGTGGGCGGAACGGTCTTGCGCGACGCGGTGTTGCGGCTCGCAGCACGCGTGCCGCTTTTCCCGGCGGAGCCGGTGCTGCGCCTGCGGGACGCCGTCGAGCTGCTTGGCGCCTTCTTGCTGGCCGGGGTCTTCGCACGGCTGGGGCTCGGTTTCTTCGACGCGCTCTTCCGGGTCGTGCGCGCTCCTGCCGGGGGAGCGGGTGCAGGCCGCGTAGCCGTTCCGGCAGTCTTGGTCTCGGACAGCGCGGCGTCCGCCGCCGCGGCCTCCTCGGGCGCCGGACGCACCACCTTGGCGGCCGGCTTTGGGAGCACGGCCAGGGCCCGCTTGCCCGGGCGCAGAGCCAGGACCAACGAAACGTTGACCGGCTCCTCGACGGGAACCTCCACCATGTCCTGGAAGCCGGCAGCCTGCATCCACGAGGAGATCTCGACGAAGGAGTACGTACGGCCGTAGGTGCCCAGAAACATGTGCAGTGCGAACACAGCTCCGTTCCGCGGCTCGGTGTGGTCGGCGCTCAGAACGTGGTCCTTGACGATCAGAATGCCCCCCGGTACGAGCGCGTCATGGACGTTCCTGAGCAGCTTGCGATTGGTCTCCTCGTCCTCGGCGTGCAGGATGTTCGACAGCAGTGCCACGTCGTACGGAGCGCCTTTGATCTTGTCGCTCCTGTAGTCACCGGACATGGTGCCGACGCGTCCGGTCATGTCGAACTCCCGAAGAATCTTTCGTGTCACCCTCAGCGTCGCTGGCAGGTCCATGACCGTGGCTTGCAGGTTCCGATTGGCGCGGCAGAACATGGCCGCGTAGGTTCCCGGCCCGCCGCCCACGTCGAGCAGCTTGCGGCAGCGCCGCAGCGGGATGGCGCGCGACATGTAGCGGGCGTCTCCGCGCGCGATCGCCAGCTGGTGCATGCCGCGAATGAAGTCCTCGAGCTCCTTGGGGTCGTTCTGGTACATGTCCGGCTTGCGGACGGGCTTGCCGGTGCGCAGGGATTCTTCCAGCTTGCCCCAATCGTCCCAGCGGCGCGACCAGTGCCGGATCAGGTGGCCCAGGTACTTCGGGCCGCGCTTGGAGAGGTAGGTGTGGCTGACCGGTGTGTCCTCGAAGCGTTCCGATTCCTTGCGCAGGAAGCCCATGGCGGTCAGGGCGTTCAGCAGCAGCTCGAGGGCGTGCGTGTCCACTCCCAGGAGGGTCGAAAGCTGGGCCGCCGTCTTCCCCTCGTCGGCCAGCTTGGAGAAGACGTCGAGCTTGACGGCCACGTGCAGGATCCGCGACGCAGCGAAACCGTTGACGACATCGGCCACTTTGAGGTAAGGCTCCGCGACGCGGTTCATGGCCTCCACCGGGTCTAGTTGCCGCAGTGACTGGGGGTTGTGAGGGGCGTGGGCGCGATACGAAACGATCCTACCACGCGCGCTGAGCCGCTGCAAGCCAGGCCCCTGGCGGGTCCGCCGGCCGTCCTCCTCCATCGCCGCGGGGGCTGCCAGGATGGCAGTCATCTTGCCCCCAGGACAACAAATCCTCTTGCGGAGCTCCCGAGGCGGCCTGGTGCGGATTGTGAAACTCATTCCAGGTCAATGACTTGCGACAAGCCACCCGGACACCTCCGGGGCCCGCTGCGGGCACTGCTGCGTGCATTTCGCAGTCTGGGAGGGCGAACCGCATTGCGTGCCGAGAAGGTCGTGCGTAGCCTGGGTCTGGCGCTCTTTTTCTTGTTCCCGCTCCTGAGCGTCTTCCAACTCCGGGACACGGACGGCGCCTGGCGTGAGGCGGCGCAGGAGGCACGCCCATCGATCCTGGGCCTGCATCGGATGCCCTCGGCCCAGACCGCATTCGACGCGGGGCCGGCGGTTGGGTGCGGAATCGTGGTGCAGAACTCGCCGCTCGAGATCGTCGTGTCCAGCAGGCTCTCCGGCGTCCCGCTCGCCAGCCCCACACCGGACGGATGGATCCGCTGGACGCCGCGGTACACCGACCCGCACGGCGAGTTCACGCTCTTGCAGGCCGATGTGGGTGGGCTCGGCGGAGCGGCGCGCCGAGCGACCCGTGCCGCGCCTGCCGGAGCGCTGCCCACCGCCGACCTGGTTCTCGATCCCGACGGCGCGGTTCCCGGGCACGTGACGGCCGCCCTGGTGGGACCGTCCGAGTTCAGCGCCCAGCCCCTCTGGGTGGGGGTCCTGACCTCGGGCCCGACGCCGAGCGGGCGTCCCGGCTACTTCTCCGGTCTGCTCCGGCCCATCCGTGACCTCTCGGCGCTGGCCACCACGGATGCCTACGCCGAACCGGCGCCGAAGATCGATCCGGTCCTGCGGGGTGCGCCGTTCGTGGATGAGAGCGGCGCCGTGGTGGCGATCTACGTCGGCCAGAGCGCTCGCGGGGCCGAGGCGCTGCCCATCGAGGTCGTCGCTCAAACGCTCGTGCTGCTGCAGCTGCAGGTTTCGCTGGTCGAGCTTCCCGGCGTCGTCGATGCCGCGGCCGTGATGGGCACGCCCAGCAATCTGGACCTGATGAAGGAGCAGTCGCTGCTCGACGATGCGGCTCGTCG